>JAWWOL010000468.1:0-2567 GCA_033851695.1 Frankiales bacterium | reverse complement strand
GGCTCACCGGCAGCACCGGTGCGTCACCTCCGGACAGCCGGACCGCGTAGTGCCCACCGTCCAGGCGCAGCTCGTGGATGTGCGCCAGGCTGACCAGGTAGGACCGATGCACCCGGAGGAAACCGGCTGCCGCCCACTGCTCCTCGAGCGTCGCCAGCGGCATCCGCACCAGGTGGCTGCCGCTCGCCGTGTGCAGCCGGGCGTAGTCACCGGCCGCCTCGACGTAGCGGACGTCCGAGCGCTGGATGAACCGTACGGTGCCCGCCAGCTCGACCGCGATCGTCTCGTCGGCCTCGGCGCCGTCAGGCTCGCCGCCTCCGTGGACGGCCACGTCGACCCGGCGGACCGCCTCGGCCAGCCGCTCCGCGCGTACCGGCTTCATCACGTAGTCCAGCGCCTTCAGGTCGAACGCGGCCACGGCGTGCTCGTCGTAGGCGGTCACGAAGACCAGCTTGGGAGGCTCCGCGAACCTGGCCATGATCTTGGCCAGGTCCAGCCCGGACAGCCGCGGCATCCGGATGTCGAGGAACACCGCGTCCACCGCGTCGTCCTCGAGGATCCGCAGGGCGGCCGCAGCGTCGGAGGCGGTCAGCACGGCGTCGACCCTGGGCTGCCCGCGGAGCAGGTAGGCCAGCTCGTCCAGCGCCGGCCGCTCGTCGTCGACGGCGAGCACCCGCAGTCCGGTCATCCGGCGCGCACCCCTTCCGCGTACTTCGGCAGCCGTACGGTGACCCGGGTCCCGGCGTCGACCCCCGTCTCGACCACGAGACCGTAGTCCGGGCCGAAGGACCTGCGCAGCCGCTCGTCGACGTTGCCGATGCCGATGCCGGCCGAGGTGTCCTCCCCCGCGGCCCCGTGGGCGAGGACCAGCCGCAGCTTCTCCGGGTCCATGCCCACCCCGTCGTCCTCGATGCAGATCACGGCGTCGTTCCCGGCGTCCTCGGCCGTGATCGTCACGTGGCCGATGCCCTCCTTGCCCTCGAGCCCGTGCCGTACGGCGTTCTCGACGAGCGGCTGCAGGCAGAGGAACGGCACGACCACCGGCAGCACCTCGGGCGCCACCCGCAGGACGACGCCCAGCCGGTCGCCGAAGCGGGCCCGCTCGAGGACGAGGTAGCGGTCGATCGAGCGCAGCTCCTCGGCCAGCGTGGTGAACTCGCCGTGCCGCCGGAAGCTGTAGCGGGTGAACTCGGCGAACTCCAGCAACAGCTCGCGAGCCTGCTCCGGGTCGGTCCGGACGAACGAGGCGATCGCGGTGAGCGAGTTGTAGACGAAGTGCGGCGAGATCTGGGCCCGCAGCGCCCTGACCTCCGCCTCCGCGATCCGGGCCCGTGACTCGTCCAGCTCCGAGAGCTCGAGCTGCGCGGACACCCAGCGGGCGACCTCCCCGGTGGCGCGGACCAGCGCACTGGAGATGCCGTCCCCGTACGACGCCAGGCTGCCCACCACGGTGTCGGCGACCACCAGCGGCGCGACGACGGCGATCCGGATCGGGCACGCGGGGTCGACGCAGGCGACCGTGTCGGTGACCACGGTCACCCGCCCGTTGTCCATCGCCCTGGTCGCCACGGTCAGCGCCCCGGCGGCGTGGTGGCTCCCGCCGCCCTCCCAGGCCAGGGTCCGGTCGAGGTCGGTGACGGCGACGGCGGTCGAACCGAGCAGCTCGCGCAGGTGACCGGCGGCCCTCGCGGCCGCGGCCGGTCCCAGGCCCGATCGCAGCGGCGGAGCGGCCAGCGACGCGGTGTGCAAGGTCTCGTACGTCGCACGTTCGACCGCCGTCCCGAAGTGCCGGCGCGAGACGAAGACCCGGAACAGCACGACGACCGGCAGCCCCACCGTGACGGCGGCGATCAGCGTGACCAGCAGGGCCTGCGCCATACGCGAACCGTAACCCTCCGGCTAGCCTCGCACCGTGATCTCGCCCGAGCCGGTACCCGCTGCCGGCGAGGTGATGTGGGCCCAGCTGGCCGAGCTGCCCCGCGTCGCCGAGGCGATGGCCGAAGCGCGGGCCCTGGTCGACCGGGTCCTCGCCCACCGTGCCCTGCGTACGGGGACCGCGGCTGTCGCTGCCGAGAGTGCGCTGCGCGGGGCGCGGGCCTCCGCCGCCCTCGACGGCGCCGACGTCCTGAACGGCGAGGCACGTTCCGGTGAGGTGACCGACCCCGTCCTTGCCGGTGCCCTGCGCGTCCACGCCGAGCTGGCCCGGCTGCGTACGGTGTGGGGCTCGTCGCCCCGGCAGGCCCTCGCCCGCCTGCACCTCCTGGCCGCCGCTGACCTGACGCCGCAGGAGCTGCTCGGCCGGCCCCTGGACGCGGACGCTGCGGGGGTCGTCGGCCGGGTGAGCGCGCTCGCCGTCGGCCGTACGAGGGCCCCTGCCCTGCTCGTCGCCGCCGTGGTCCACGGTGAGCTCGCGTCGGCGGCGGTGTTCAGCGGCGGCAACGGGGTCGTGGCCCGGGCGGCGGCACGCCTGGTGCTCGCGGACCGGGGGCTCGACCCCGGCCTGGTCTGCGTGCCCGAGGTCGGGCATCTCGAGGCCGGCGACTACGCCGAGGCGCTGGCGTCGTACG
>JAWWOL010000454.1:0-3462 GCA_033851695.1 Frankiales bacterium | reverse complement strand
GCCCAGGCAGTCGTGCGCCGGGCCGACGCTGGCGGCGCCCCCCGGCTGACCGCTCAGGGCTTCACCAGCTCGCCGGGGCAGGGAGCCGTCGCCACCGTGGCCGGGCATCGGGTGGCGGTGGGCAACGACCGTCTGATGGCCGCGCAGAACGTGCAACCCGGTGCGCTCGCCGGTCGGCAGGAGCAGCTCGCGGCCGGCGGCCGGACCACGATCATGACCGCGGTCGACGGCCGAGCCGTCGCAGTCCTCAGCCTTGCTGACGCCGTACGTCCGACCTCGGCCGCTGCCGTGGCCGCGCTGGGCGGTCTCGGGGTCGAGGTGGTGATGCTCACGGGTGACAACGCCAGCACGGCACAGCGGATCGCCGATCAGCTCGGGGTCGGCACCGTCATCGCCGACGTGCTGCCCGCGGACAAGGCGGCCGAGGTGAGGAAGCTGAGGGAGGCGGGCCACCGTGTCGCGATGGTCGGCGATGGCGTGAACGACGCCCCGGCACTCGCTCAAGCCGACCTGGGCATCGCCATCGGCACCGGGACCGACGTCGCGGTCGAGACCGCCGATGTGGTGCTGATGCGCTCCGACCCCTTCGACGTCGCGACCGCGCTGCGCATCGGCCGGGGCACCGTACGCAAGATGTCCCAGAACCTCGGTTGGGCGGTCGGCTACAACTCCATCGCCCTGCCGATCGCCGCCGGAGTATTCCAACCCGCCTTCGGGCTGGTGCTCCGCCCCGAGGTCGCCGCGATCGCCATGGCGGGGTCGAGCTTTCTCGTCGCGGTCAACGCCCTCACCCTGAAACGGCTGCCGCTGCCCGCTTCCGGGGCCGTTCCGGGGCCGTTGTCGGCGCGAACACCGGCACCCGGCCGGGTCTAGCCTGGTCCGCTGTCAGCCCGCCACCCCTACCGGGATGATGACCACCGGGCAGAGGCTGCGCTGAGCCACCTGCTGGCTGACCGACCCCAGGGCCAGGCCGGCAAAGCTCCCCCTGCCGCGGCCGCCGATGACGACCAGGTCGGCGTTCTCGGACAGGTCGATGAGCACCTTGGCCGGCGAGCCGTACTCCACCCGCTGCTCCACCGCGGTCGGCCCGCCAGGGCCGTACACCTCCTCGACCGTCGACTCGAGCACCTCGCGAGCCGCCAGGTCGGGCGTCAGGTCCGGGATCCGTGGCGGCAGGCCGGCCCCGACGGTCATCGGGGACGGCGCCCAGGCGGTGACCGCGATGACCGAACCGGCCCTGACCTCGGCCTCGTCGTGGGCCCAGCGGAGGGCCTCGCGACTGCCGGGTGATCCGTCGACGCCGACGACGATGCGCTTGCCCGCTGTGCGCTGCCGGCCCTCAGCGGCCATGGTGCCTCCCAGGGAAGAAAGCGACTATTGATGCCCTCCGGATTCCCCGACAAACAGGTGGAAAACGGCGTGTAACGTCCGCGATTCGACGGGTATAGGGACGCCACCTTTTCAAGGAGGAGTGACCATGTCCTCGACTGCTGAGGCGACAACGGCGTCGCCCATCCGCTCGCTCGTGCCCGCGCGCATCGACCGGATGAGGTGGTCGAGATTCCATACCCGTCTGGTGATCGCCCTCGGAGTGGCCTGGATCCTGGATGGCCTCGAGATCACGATCGCCGGCAACGTGACCAACATCATCAGCAAGCCCGCGGCCCTGGGCCTGTCGTCGGGGTCGGTGGCCTTCTCCGTCGGCACGGTCTACCTGCTCGGCGAGGTCGCCGGGGCACTGTTCTTCGGTCGGCTGTCGGACAAGTGGGGCCGGAAGAACCTCTTCATGATCACCCTCGGGGTCTACCTCGCCGGTGGCGCCCTCACCGCGTTGACCCTGGGCAAGGGTCAGGGCTGGGTGATCTGGCTGGACGTCACCCGGTTCATCGCCGGCATGGGCATCGGCGGCGAGTATGCGGCAATCAACTCGGCCATCGACGAGCTGATCCCGGCGAAGTACCGCGGCCGGGTGGACATCGCCGTGAACGGCACCTACTGGGGCGGCGCCTTCCTCGCCGCCGTACTCACCCTGCTGGTGGTGAACCACCTGCCGGCGTCGACATCCTGGCGAGTGGCCTTCCTGATCGGCCCGGTGCTCGGCTTCGTCATCCTCTTCGTCCGCAAGAACCTGCCCGAGAGCCCGCGTTGGCTGTTGATGCACGGCCGGGTCGAGGAGGCGGAGGCAGCGGTCGCCGAGATCGAGCGCGACACCGAGGCGAGTGGCGGCAGGCTCGACGAGCTCGACGAGTCAAAGGCCATCGAGATCACCCCTGCGAACAACATCGGCTTCGTCACCTTGGCCCGGACGCTGTTCCGCGAGTACCCGTCGAGGTCTGTGCTGGGTGCCTCGCTGATGATCACGCAGTCGTTCCTCTACAACGCGATCTTCTTCACCTACTCCCTCGTCCTGACCAAGATCTACGGCGTGGGCAGCGGCAGCACCGAGTACTACTTCATCTTCTTCGCCCTGGGTAACCTGCTCGGCCCGCTGACGATCGGGCACCTGTTCGACACCATCGGCCGCCGCCGCATGATCGCGGGCACCTACCTGCTCTCGGGCCTCCTGCTCGCCATCTCTGCCGTGCTGTTCAACGCCGGACTTCTCAACGCCGTCACCCAGACGATCTGCTGGTGCGTGATCTTCTTCTTCGCCTCCGCCGGTGCCAGCGCCGCCTACCTCACCGTGAGCGAGATCTTCCCGGTCGAGGTGCGGGCCAAGGCGATCGCCGTGTTCTTCGCGATCGCCCAGTGCTTCGGCGCCTTCGGCCCCTGGTTCTACGGCCAGCTGATCGGCGACGGCAAGGACCACTTCAAGCTGTTCATCGGTTATCTGGTCGGCGCCGCCGTGATGATCGCCGGCGGGCTCGTCGCGGCGGTGCTGGGCGTCGACGCCGAGGGCCGCTCGCTCGAGGACATCGCGGCGCCGTTGTCCGCGGTCAAGTCGCGGGTGTCGGAGTCGATGACCGGCCTCACCTCGGGCGTGAGCTCGACGCTCGACCAGTCTGGGCGAACCCGACGCGCCACCTGACGTACGAAGGGCCGGTCACCCCCCACGGATGACCGGCCCCTCGGTTCAGGGGAGTCCCGTACGGGACTCTCCCTGCTCTTCGGCGACGCCCGAGCGGCACAGTTCGGCCGAACGGCTCAGCCGGACCAGCGGGATTGCGCCCCGGATGGCCGGGTGACAGCGAGCGCGATGATGGCCGGTGTCGTGGAACGGGCACCCAGTTCAGCCAGGTCAGGGTGCCGTTGATGGTGGCCCTGGTCGTCCCGACGCTGAGGCTACTGTTGGTCAGCTGCCGACAGGACGGCGTGCCGGGGCGGACCCGGCCGGCTGGGGCCTGCGAGAACGCAGATGGTGCCGCCAGATGAGCAGCACAGCTGCACCGAAGGCTGCCCCTTCCAAGCCGAGCTCGATGAACAGTGCGCGGGAGCTCGACCGGGGCGGCAACCAGGTGAGCG
>JAWWOL010000452.1:0-4681 GCA_033851695.1 Frankiales bacterium | reverse complement strand
GACCGGCAAGGCCGGCGACCTGTTCGTCGACGCCTCGATCCGGCTGTGGTTCTGCCAGAGAGCCTCCAGCGGCAGCGTCGCAGCCGCCTGGAAGCAGCTGGCCTAGAGCTGGTTCCGGAGCGGACGGACGAAGGGAACCTTCCGTTTGGACACAGAACGCACGCGTACTGCCACTGGGTCAGGAGATGATCACCGGCCGCGCCGCTGTTCAGGCGTTCTGGCAGGGTGGCTTCGATCGAGGGGTCTAGGACCTGTCGCCTACGAGATCGGCCGCAGTCTCACGCTGGTGCGAACGGCGGACGGTTCGACCATCGGGGTACCAGGAAGTCGTTGTGCAGTAGCAGCTGACGGGCGCGCCAGGTGACGCTCAGGCGGAGGCTTCGGCCGAGTCGCCGAGCACTCCGCGCAGGAACGCCGGGGCCAGCCGGCGGAAGGTGCGCCCGGAGCGGGTGCGGTCGAGCACGGCCACCTCGAGCTGGGCCGCCGTGAGCGTGCGCTTCTCGCCCTCGGGACCCGCCTCGGCCAGGGCGCGTACGGCCAGGCGCAGGCCCTCGTCGAGGGGCATGTGGTCGACGTAGGCGTCCCTCATGATCGTGCTGATCGGCTCGGCCATGCCGCCCATCACCACGAACGTCCGCTCGTCGAACACCGACCCGTCGTAGGTCAGCCGGTACATCTGGTCGGCCTCCGGCGTCTCGCCCACCTCGGCGACCACGATCTCGACCTCGTACGGCTTGGACTCCTGCGTGAAGATCGTGCCGAGGGTCTGGGCGTAGGCGTTGGCCAGCGCCCTGCCGGTCACGTCACGCCGGTCGTAGGAGTAGCCGCGCAGGTCGGCCAGCCGCACGCCGGCCACCCGGAGGTTCTCGAACTCGTTGTACTTGCCGACCGCGGCGAACCCGATCCGGTCGTAGATCTCGCTGACCTTGTGCAGGGCCGTCGAGCCGTTCTCGGCGACCATCAGGATGCCGTCGGTGTACTTGAGCACGATGACGCTGCGGCCCCGGGCGATGCCCTTGCGGGCGTAGTCGGCCCGGTCCTTCATCAGCTGTTCGGGCGAGACGTAGAACGGGGTCGACACGGACGATGCCTCCGGATCTCCTGCGGTCGAAGCTGGCGGGTGGGCTGGGCTCAGCCGGCGGCGGGGCCGTCGGGCCGGTTGTTGCGCTGCTCGACCAGGCGCTGCATGAGGCCGCCGATCTCGCCGTCGGACAGCTGGCGGGTGCCCTCGGCGCTGACCGCGAGCACGACCGGGAAGATGGCCCGGGTCAGGTCGGGGCCGCCGGTCGCCGAGTCGTCGTCAGCCGCGTCGTAGAGCGCCTGGAGCAGGACCAGGACGGTGTCCTCCAGGGGCATGGCCTCGCGGTAGAGCTTCTTCAAGGACCCGCGGGCGAACACCGAGCCGGAGCCCACGGTGTGGAACGAGTCCTGCTCGTAGCGCCCACCGGTGACGTCGTAGCTGAAGATCCGGCCGGTCTCGGCGACCAGGTCGTAGCCGGCGAACAGCGGCACCACGGCCAGGCCCTGCATCGCCATCGCCAGGTTGTTGCGGATCATCGCGGACAGCCGGTTGGCCTTGCCGTCCAGCGACAGGGTCGCACCCTCGAGCTTCTCGTAGTGCTCGAGCTCGACCTGGAACAGCCGCACCATCTCGACCGCCAGCCCGGCGGTGCCGGCGATGCCGACGCAGGAGTATTCGTCGGTCGGGAAGACCTTCTGGATGTCACGCTGGGCGATCACGTTGCCGATCGTGGCCCGGCGGTCGCCCGCCATGATCACGCCCTTGTCGTAGGTCGCTGCCACGATCGTCGTGCCGTGCGGCACGTCGGTGACCTGGCCCGCCGGGGCCGTGCGGCCGCCGGGCAGCAGGTGGGGGGCGGCCACGGCGACGAAGTCGCTGAACGACGAGCCGCCCGGGGTGGTGTACGCGGCCGGAAGCCGCCCCGATCGGCCGAAATCGTCTGCCATGGTCAGCCCTTCTCGGAACGCGTGGAACCCGTCAGTGGCCGGTGTGAGCCAGCATGGTCGACCCTACCGAAGAGGCGGCTACTGGCCGCCCTTCTGCACGTAGGCGCGGACGAACTCCTCAGCGTTCTCCTCGAGCACGCCGTCGATCTCGTCGAGCAGCGAGTCGACGTCGTCGGTCAGCTTGTCGTGCCGCTCCTGCACGTCCTCGGTGGCAGAGGACGCGGTCGACTCGTCGACCGTGTCCTCGTTCTCCTCGTGCTTGGTGGCGCGCTTCTGACCGCCGGTGTCCTTCGTGGCCATGCTTGCTCCTGCCTGATCCTGACTGTCCTGCGCGGGTCGTGCCCTCGTACGTCCTGGATCCGACCCTAGTCCGCCGTCACGACGATTGCCGCGATTACGGCAGGGGCTTGTGGCATGGCCAGCCTGCCCGAGCAGGCTCAGCGGCCCGCGGAGATCGTCTCGACCAGCTCGAGCGCGGTCTCGCAGTGGTCGAGCAGCGCGCCCACGTGCGCCTTGGTCCCGCGCAGCGGCTCGAGGGTCGGCACCCGCATCAGGGACTCGCGTCCGACGTCGAAGATCACCGAGTCCCACGACGCGGCGGCGACCTGGTCGGGCCACTTGTCGAGGCAGCGGCCGCGGAAGTAGGCCCGGGTGTCCTCGGGCGGCTCGGTCTGGGCCCAGGCGACGGCGGCGTCGTCGACGATCCGGTCGAACCGCCCGCCGGCCAGCAGCCGGTTGTAGAGGCCCTTGTCGGGGCGGATGTCGGCGTACTGCAGGTCGACCAGCTGGAGCCGCGCATCCTTCCACGCCAGGCCGTCGCGGCTGCGGTAGCCCTCGAGGATCTCGAGCTTGGCGACCCAGTCGAGCTCGCGCTTGCACAGCATCGGGTCGACCTCGAGCCGGCTGAGCACGGACTCCCAGCGGTTGAGGACGTCGTCGGTGACCGGGTCGACGTCGGCGCCGAAGCGGTCCTCGACGTACTTGCGGGCCTGGTCCAGATACTCCATCTGCAGCTGGACGGCGGTCATGGTGCGCCCGTCGCGCAGCTTGAGCAGGTGCTTGAGCGTCGCGTCGTGGGACACCGCGCGCAGCGAGAGCACCGGCTGCTCGACCGAGAGCTCGACGGACAGGAAGCCGTCCTCGATCATCGCCAGCACGAGCGCCGTCGTGCCGACCTTGAGGTAGGTCTGCACCTCGCTGAGGTTGGCGTCACCGATGATCACGTGCAGCCGGCGGTACTTGTCGGGGTCGGCGTGCGGCTCGTCGCGGGTGTTGATGATCGGTCGCTTCAGCGTGGTCTCGAGGCCCACCTCGACCTCGAAGAAGTCCGCCCGCTGGCTGATCTGGAAGCCGTGCTCGCGGCCGTCCTGGCCGAGGCCCACCCGGCCGGCGCCGGTGATCACCTGCCGCGAGACGAAGAACGGCGTGAGGTGCCGCACGATGTCCGAGAACGGGGTCGCCCGCGCCATCAGGTAGTTCTCGTGCGTCCCGTACGAGGCACCCTTGTTGTCGGTGTTGTTCTTGTAGAGGTGGATCACCGTCCCGGGCGCCCCACTCGGCGGGTTGGCGGCTCGGCGGGCGGCCTCGAGCATCACCCGCTCCCCCGCCTTGTCCCAGCGGACGGCGTCGAGCGGGTTGGTGCACTCCGGCGAGGAGTACTCCGGGTGCGCGTGGTCGACGTAGAGCCGGGCGCCGTTGGTGAGGATCACGTTGGCCAGGCCGAGGTCGTCGTCGTTGTGGTCACTGGCCTCGCGCGGCAGCTCGAACCCGCGGGCGTCGCGCAGCGGGTTCTCCTCCTCGAAGTCCCAGCGCGCCCGGCGGCCCCGCTCCTGGGAGCTCTGGCCGCTGAGCGAGGACGCGTAGGAGGCGTAGGCGTTGACGATCTGCGACGAGGCCACCATGGGATTGGCCGTCGACTGCCCCGGCACCGAGATGCCGTACTCGGTCTCGATCCCCATGACACGGCTCGTCGTCATGACCTCAGCCTAGTGCGCCGACCGCGCCGGAGGTACCGCTGCGCGCGAGGGCCACCAACTCGTTACCTGGTCGCGACCCGGGACCAGCGGTGGCTAGAGGTACTGCCCGGTGTTGGCCACCGTGTCGATCGAGCGGCCGGCCTCGGTGCCCTGCTTGCCGGAGATGAGCGTACGGATGTAGACGATCCGCTCGCCCTTCTTGCCGGAGATGCGGGCCCAGTCGTCGGGGTTGGTGGTGTTCGGCAGGTCCTCGTTCTCCTTGAACTCGTCGACGCAGGCGGCCATCAGGTGCTGCATCCGCAGGCCCTTGCGACCGACCTCGAGGAAGTCCTTGATCGCCATCTTCTTGGCCCGGTCGACGATGTTCTGGATCATGGCGCCGGAGTTGAAGTCCTTGAAGTAGAGGACCTCCTTGTCCCCGTTGGCGTAGGTCACCTCGAGGAAGCGGTTCTCCTCGGACTCGGTGTACATCCGCTCGACGGTCCGCTGGATCATCGCCAGCAGGGTCGCCTCGCGGTTGCCGCCGTGTTCGGCCAGGTCCTCGTCGTGCAGCGGCAGGGTCGTGGTGAGGTACTTCGAGAAGATGTCCCTGGCCGCCTCGGCGTCGGGCCGCTCGATCTTGATCTTCACGTCCAGCCGGCCCGGGCGCAGGATGGCCGGGTCGATCATGTCCTCGCGGTTGGACGCGCCGATCACGATGACGTTCTCGAGGCCCTCGACACCGTCGATCTCGCTGA
>JAWWOL010000415.1:0-10474 GCA_033851695.1 Frankiales bacterium | reverse complement strand
GCCCGTTCCCCGGCAGCGCCTTCGGCTATCGCAGCAAGGAGGAGGAGCAGGCCTGGCGGGCCCGTGACCCGATCGCGCAGGTCGCGGCGCACCTCGTACGGCGCGGCATCCTGACGCAGCAGCAGGTGGACGACGGGGTGGCCAGGGCCAAGCGCGTGATGGCCGAGACCGGCGACGTCCTGCTGGAGCCGCTGCCAGGGGGCAAACCGGGGGAGCGGCGGATCCGCCCGGCCGAGTGGCCCGACCCGGCCTTCGTCGACGTCGGGGTCCGCGGTGACCTGAGCGAGTTCCACGACGCGCGGGTCGTCGACAAGGACGCGTTCGCCGGGACGCTCAAGGAGCAGAAGTTCATCGAGGCCGTCGCGGCGGTCATGGCCCGGCGGATGGCTACCGACCCCTCGATCGTGGTCATGGGCGAGGACGTCCACCACCTCAACGGTGGGACCAACGGCGCCACCCGCGGCCTCAAGGAGGCCCACCCGGACCGCGTCCTCGGGACGCCGATCGCCGAGAACGCCTTCGCCGGGCTCGGCGGCGGCATTGCCCTGGACGGCCGGTTCAAGCCGGTCGTGGAATTCATGTACGCCGACTTCATGTGGGTGGCAGCCGACCAGCTGTTCAACCAGATCGGCAAGGCGCGGCACATGTTCGGCGGCGAGGGCGCGGTGCCGTTCGTCCTGCGCAGCAAGGTCGCCATGGGCACCGGCTACGGCTCGCAGCACTCGATGGACCCGGCCGGCGTCTTCGCCACCGCGCCGGGCTGGCGGATCGTCGCGCCGACCACTCCGTACGACTACGTCGGCCTGATGAACGCGGCGCTGCGCTGCCAGGACCCCGTACTCGTGCTCGAGCACGTCGACCTCTACACCTCCACCGGCGAGGGGCCGGTCGACGACCTCGACTACTGCCTGCCGGTGGGCAAGGCTGCGCTGCGGCGCGAGGGCAGCGAGCTCACGGTGATCTCCTACCTCGCGATGGTCCAGTACGCCCTCGACGCGGTGGAGCAGGTGGGCGCGGATGCCGACGTGATCGACCTGCGCTGGCTGGACCGGGCCAGCCTCGACTGGGAGACCATCGGCACCAGCATCCGCAAGACCAACAACGTGCTCATCGCCGAGCAGGGAGCCGTCGGCACGTCGTACGGGGGGTGGCTGGCCGACGAGATCCAGCGGCGGTTCTTCGACAGGCTCGACGCCCCTGTGCAGCGGGTGACCGGTGGCCAGGCGTCGCCGAGCATCAGCAAGGTGCTGGAGCGGGCGGCCATCGCCAGGACCGAGGAAGTCGTCGCCCGGCTCACCGAGCTGCGGGGGGCCTGAGATGGCCCGGTTGCTGCGCATGCCCGAGGTAGCCGCGAACGCGGTGGAGGCGGTCCTGGCCGAGTGGCCGGTCGCCGAGAACGGGTCCTTCCATGCCATGGACGCTATCGCCACCATCGAGACCGAGAAGGCCGTGGTCGACGTCCCTGCGGACGCCGACGGCGTGATCCTGCGTCACCTGGTCCAGGCCGGGGCCGAGGTGTCGGTCGGGGAGCCCATCGCCCTCCTGGGGGACATGGGCGAGACCGCCGAGGACATCGACGCCCTCCTGGCCCGGCTCGGGGTGGCGCCGGGGAAGCCCCCGGCCCCGGTCCAGCCCGACGCTGTGGTGGTCTCGGTCGGCGCGGCGTCGCCGATCCCGGCCGTGGCGCTGCCGCCGTCCCCGGGCGGCCGGGTGTTCAGCAGCCCGCTGGCCCGCCGGCTGGCCAAGGACGCCGGCCTCGGCCTGCCGGAGATCGTCGGTACGGGACCTGGCGGCCGGGTCGTCCGCCGTGACGTCGAGCGGGCGATCGAGGTGCGCGGCCCGTCCGTCGACGGGACGCCCGCCGTCGCTGAGCCGGCAGCTGCTGACCACACCAGCGCGGAAGAGCCTGCGTACCAGGACATCCCGCACAGCCGGATGCGCCGTGCCATCGCCACGCGCCTGAGCGACAGCACCCGCGAGGCGCCGCACTTCTACCTCGCCGGCACCGCCCGGGTGGACCGGCTGCTCAAGCTGCGGGCCCGGCTCAACGAGGACGGCGACGCCAAGATCTCGGTCAACGACCTGGTCGTGATGGGGGCGGCGCGGGCGCACGTCCTCGTACCCGCGATGAACGTCAGCTGGCTGCCCGATGCCGTCCGCTCCTACTCCACCGTCGACATCGCGGTGGCTGTGGCCACCGACAGGGGGTTGGTGACCCCGGTGCTCAGGCGGGCCGACCGGCTGACCGCCTCGGCGGTGGCAGCGGCCACGCGCGACCTGGTCGGCAGGGCCCGGTCCGGTCGGCTGCGCGAGGAGGAGCTCTCCGGCGGCTCGCTGACCGTGACCAATCTCGGCGTGTTCGGCACCGAGTCCTTCTCGGCGATCCTCAACCCGCCGCAGGCCGCCATCCTGGCGGTCGGCGCGGCTCGGCAGGAGCCGGTCGTCCGCAAGGGCCGGGTCTCGGTCGGCACCGTGATGCACCTGACCCTGTCGGTCGACCACCGGCCGGTGGACGGGGCGGTCGCCGCGCAGTGGATGGCTGCGCTCCTCGGCCTGCTCGAGAATCCGGTCCGGCTGCTCCGGTGACCCGCGTTCTTGAGCGATTCTCGGCCGGCCAAGGTCGCACGGGTCGCCGTCCGGTGGGAGGCTGTGGCCATGACGACTGAGACGTCCGTACCGGTAGAGCTTTCGGTCAGCAGCCAGGCTCCCGACCGCAACCTCGCCCTCGAGCTGTGCCGGGTCACGGAAGCTGCGGCGATGGCGGCCGGCCGGTGGGTCGGCCGCGGTGACAAGAACGGGGCCGACAAGGCAGCGGTCGACGCGATGCGCCGGTTGATCGGCACGGTCGAGATGACCGGCGTGGTCGTCATCGGCGAGGGCGAGAAGGACCAGGCGCCCATGCTGTTCAACGGCGAGGAGGTCGGCGACGGCACCGGGCCCGAGTGCGACGTCGCGGTCGACCCGATCGACGGCACGACCTTGGCGGCCAAGGGGATGAGCAACGCCATCGCGGTGATGGCCATCGCCGAGCGGGGGGCGATGTACGACCCGTCCGCCGTGTTCTACATGGACAAGCTGGTGACCGGGCCCGCAGCCGCCAACAGCGTCGACATCGACGCGCCGGTGGCGTACAACATCGACGCCGTGGCGAGGTCCAAGGGCTGTTCGCACGAGGACGTGACCGTCGTCGTCCTCGACCGGCCGCGCCACGAGTCCCTGGTCGCCGAGATCCGGGCCACCGGCGCGAGGATCAAGTTCATCAGCGACGGCGACGTGGCCGGCGCGGTCATGGCCTGCCGCGATGACACCGGCGTCGACCTGCTCCTCGGTGTCGGCGGCACCCCCGAAGGCATCATCACCGCCTGCGCGGTCAAGTGCACCGGTGGCGTCATCCAGGCCAAGCTGTGGCCGCGCGACGATGCCGAGCGCGGGCGGGCTCTTGCCGCCGGGCACGACCTGAGCCGGGTGCTGCTCACCGACGACCTGGTCAGCTGCGAGAACGTCTTCTTCGCCGCGACCGGCATCACCGACGGCGAGCTGCTGCGCGGGGTCCGCTACAAGGCCGGCGGCGCGAGCACCCAGTCCCTGGTGATGCGGTCACGGTCGGGCACGATCCGCACGGTCACCTCCGAGCACCAGCTGGCCAAGCTCCGGGCCTACAGCGCGGTCGACTACGACGGCTGACATCACCCGCTGGTACGGGGTCGCAGCCGCAGGCCTGCCATGCCTCCGTCCACGGCGAGGGCGGTCCCCGTGGTGGACCCGGCCGCCGGTGAGGCCAGGTAGCAGATCGCTGCGGCGACCTCGCCGGCCGAGACCAGCCGGCCACTTGGCTGCCGTGCCTCGAGAGCCGCCCGCTCCGCCGCCGGGTCGGCGGCGGTGTCCAGCAGGCGGCGCACCCAGGGCGTGTCGGCGGTGCCGGGGTTGACCGCGTTGACCCGGATGCCGTCCTGGACCAGGTCGGCTGCCATGGCAAGGGTCAGGGAGAGTACGGCGCCCTTGCTCGCGCTGTAGACCGCTCGCTGCGGAAGCCCGGCGGTGGCGGCGATCGAGCAGGTGTTGACGATGGCCCCGTTGGTCGAGGCACGCAGGGCGGGCAGGGCGGCGCGGGTCACCCGTACGAGACCGAGGACGTTGACGTCGAAGACCTGGCGCCACACGTCCAGCGGGTTGTCCTCGATGCCGCCCTGCGCACCCATCCCGGCGTTGTTGACCAGCACGTCCAGGCCGCCCAGCTGACCGATGAGGCCGGTCACCGCGCTCTCCACCGCGCTGTCGTTGGTGACGTCCGCCTGGGCGAAGAGAAAGCCGTCCGGTCCTGAGGGTGCCGCGTCGACGATCGCGACCGCGGCCCCCTGGCTGCTGAGCAGCTCTGCGGTGGCCAGGCCGATGCCCGAGGCGCCGCCGGTGACCAGCGCTCGCAGGCCGGTGAACGGACCGCCGGACATCAGGCCTGCCGGAAGACGTGCCGCTGGCGGCCGAGGCCGTCGATCTCTGCCTGCACGATGTCGCCCGCTCGCAGGTAGGGATGATCGGGCAGGCCGAGCGCAACTCCGGCCGGGGTGCCGGTGTTGATGACGTCTCCAGGCCGCAGGACCATGAACTGGCTGACGTACCAGACGATGTGGTGGACGCCGAAGATCATGTTCTTGGTCGAGCCGTCCTGCCGCAGCACGTCGTTGACCCACAGCCGGAGACCGAGCGCCTGCGGGTCGGCCACCTCGTCGGCGGTCAGGATCCACGGCCCGAACGGGTTGAACGTCTCGCAGTTCTTGCCCTTGTCCCACTGGCCGCCGCGCTCGAGCTGGAACTCCCGCTCGGAGACGTCGTCGCTGATGGCGTAGCCGGCGATGACGCCGGGGCTGTCGGCGGGCGAGTCGAGGTAGCGGGCCTCGGCGCCGATGACGACGGCGAGCTCGACCTCCCAGTCGGTCTTGGTCGACGCCCGGGGGATGAGCACCGTGTCGTCCGGGCCGCCCACGGTGTCCGCGGTCTTGAGGAAGACCACAGGCTCGCCGGGCACGGCCGCGTTGGTCTCGGCCGCGTGGTCGCTGTAGTTCAGGCCGATGCACACCACCTTGCCGGTGACCTTGGCCGGCGGCCCGAACCTGCCCGGCACAGGGATCTCGGTGAGCTGCCCGGCGGCCAGGGCCTCGGCCGTACGCCGCAGCCCGTCGCCGGCGAAGAACGCAGCGTCGACGTCGTCGACGACCGGGCTGAGGTCGTACCAGCTGTCAGTGTTGGCCGGGCTGGCGATCGGCCGCTCCTGACCAGGGTTTCCGTGGCGGGCGAGTCGCATCAGGCTTGTGCCTCTCCGGTTGTGACGCGGGCGATGATCAGCACGGTCAGGATGATCGCGCCGTTCAACGCGTCCTGCCAGTAACCGCTGACACCTACCAGCGTAAGGATGTTCTGGACCAGGTAGAGCAGCAGGATCCCGCAGAAGGCCCCGAACAGGGTCCCCTTGCCGCCGTTGAGGCTCACGCCGCCGAGGACGGTCGCCGCGAACACCGTGAAGATGTAGCCCTTGCCGCTGTCCGCGCCGATGGACGCGTACTTGCCGGCATAGAGCAGTCCGCCGACGGCGGCCAGCAGGCTGCCCAGGATGAAGACCGCCCACAGCACCCGCTCGACCCGGATGCCCGCGGCCCTGGCGGCGTTGAGGTTGCCACCGATGGCGTACAACGAGCGACCCGGTCGGGTCAGGGAGAGCACGAAGATGCCGATCGCGAACGCCACCAGCGACAGCCAGACTCCGACCGGTAAGCCGAACCACTGGGTGGCCCCGAGGTAGAGCATCGAGCTGGAGAAGCCGAAGAACGTCTGGCCCTTGGAGATGCCGGTCTCGATGCCACGCAGGGTGATCAGCATGCCGAGGGTCACGATGAACGAGCTGAGCTGGAACCGGACGATGAGCAACGCGTTGACCATCCCGATCAGCAGACCCACTGCCAACGTGATGGGGATCGCCCACGCAGCGGGAAGCAGGGCGATGCCGCGGCCGGCCTTGGGCAGGGTCAGCCACACCGCGACGGCAGGGGCCAGCGCGACCGTCGACTCGAGTGACAGGTCGAGCTTGCCGCTGATCAGGATCACTGCCTCGGCCAGCACCAGCATCGAGATCCAGGCGAAGTTGTCCAGGACGTCGATCAGGTTGCCATGGGTGAGGAACGCCTTGTCGCTGAAGGCGCCGACCACCATGACGAGCGCGATGCCGGGCAGCAGGGCGAGGTCCCGCATCCGCGCGACCGCCACGCCGGTGGAGCGCGGCCCCGGCGCGGTGAGGACCTCAGCCATCGTCTCGCTCGTCCCCGCCGGTTGGCGCTGTCGTTGGTCGGTCATCGCCGAGGTCAACTCCTTCCATTTCAGCGACCACGGTCGCGTCGTCCCACGTACCGCTGATCTCTGCCCTGAGCTCGCCCTGGAAGAGCACGAGCACCCGGTGGCAGTAGCGCAGGTCGTCGAGGTCGTCGGTGACCACGAGGACGCCCGCGTCGCGCTCGGCTGTGTGCACGGCCTGTTCCATCAGCGCGGTCTTGGACTTGACGTCCACGCCTGCAGTCGGCGCCATGAGGACCAACAGGCGTGGCGTGCTCACGAGGGCCCGGCCCATGACGACCTTCTGCTGGTTGCCGCCGGAGAGAGCGGAGGCCTCGATGTCCGGTCCCGGCGCCACGATGCCGAGCCGGCCGATCATCTGCTGGGCAAGGACAGTGCGGCGGCGCGGGCTGAGCAGGACCCGGAACCGGGTGAGCCGGTCCCAGACCGGCATCGTCACGTTCTCCCCGATGCTCAGGTCCGCGACCATGCCCTGTGCGTGCCGGTCCTCTGGTACGAAACCCACGCCGGCTTTGAGCGCCGCCGCCACACTGCCGGCCGGCAACGGCTCGCCGGCGACGGCGACCTGCCCGCTGACCGGCCGGCGCAGTCCGACGATCGACTCGGCCACGGCGAACTTGCCGCTGCCACCGCCGCCGGCCAGCCCGACGATCTCACCGGAGGACACCTCGAAGCTCAGCGCCTTGGCTGCTGGTGTCGCCACCAGCTCGGAGACGGAGAGTGCGGGCTCGCGGCCCACCGGCGCCGGCGGCCGAGGGTCGTCTCCCTGGGACACGTGCTCGCCGGTCATGGCGTCGACCAGCTCGCCGTGGGCGATGTCGGCGACCGGCGCGGTCAGCACGTGCCTGGCGTCACGGAAGACGGTGACGCTGTCACACAGGTCGAAGATCTCCTGCAGGTGATGGCTGATGAACAAGAACGTGACGCCCTGCTGCTGCAGGAACCGGATCCGGTCCAGCAGCCGGGTCACCCCGCTGGCGTCGAGCCGCGCCGTCGGCTCGTCGAGGATGATGAACCGCGCGCCGAGGGACAGCGCCCTGGCGATCTCGACCAGCTGGCGCTGCTCGACGGTCAGGTCACCGGCCAGCCTGCGCACGTCGACGTCCACCTGCCACGACTCCAGGAGCCGGGTGGCCTGCCCGCGGATCTGCGACCAGCGGATCACCGGCGAGGACTCGGTCTGCCGGTTGAGGAACAGGTTCTCGGCGACGGTCAGCGTCGGGATGATCGTCAGGTGCTGGTAGACGCACGCGACGACCCGGCGCCACGCCTCGCGGTCGGCGGTGGCCGGCGCCGGCGTGCCGCCGAAGCTGACCTCCCCGGTGTCGGGGCTCTGCAGACCGGTGAGGATGGAGACGAGGGTCGACTTGCCGGCACCGTTGCGACCGACGAGCGCGTGCACCTCACCGGAGGCAACGGTGAGGTGCACGTCGTCGAGAGCAACGGTCGCGCCGAATCTCTTGGTCACGTGTGCGGCCGTGACGGCGGGCGGGGTCATCCCGCTCGCCGGCACGGCTTCGGAACCGATGGACACGGTCTGCTCGTCTCCTGTTGTGCGCAGTGGGCCTGCCGTACGGGACCGCTCAGCCGGACTGGTTGCCCCAGAGCGACGGGTCGGTCGACTTGAGCGAGCCCGGGTAGGCACCGTCGACGGTCACCAGCGCCGCAGGCAGCTGGTCCTCGAGGTTGCCGTCTGCGGCCGTGACAATGGTGCTCTTGTGGTCGGTCGGGCCGGTGCTGAAGGTCTTCCCGGCCAGCGCCTGCTGCGCGTAGAACAGGCCGTACTTCGCGTAGAGGTCGGCGGGCTGGTCGATCGTGGCGTCGAGCTGGCCGGCCTGGATGGCCTTGAACTCCGCGTTCACGCCGTCGTTGGAGACCATCACGATGTGACCGGGTGTGCCGGCGGTCTTGAGCAGGCCCTTGCTCTTCAGGTCGGCGATCGTCGCCGAGAGGTAGATGCTGGCCTGCATGTAGATCGCCTGGATCTTGTTGCCCGCCAGCACGCTGTTGAGCTGGCCGATGGCGGTCGGCGTGTCCCACTTCGTCGGCTCGGCGAAGACCTTCATGTTCGGGTAGTTGGCCTTCATGCAGGCGGCGAACGCCGTGCTGCGGTCCCGGCCGTTGACCGAGGCGAGGTCACCCTGGAACTCCACGACGTTGCCGACGCCCTTGAGGGTGTCGCCGATGAACTTGCACGACTTGGTCCCGTACGCCTTGTTGTCCGCTCGCACGATCATGAACACCTTGCCGCTGTCCGGCTCGGTGTCGATCGTCACCACGGGGATCTTCTTCGCGGCGAGCTTGGCCAGCTCGGGGATGATGCCGGCGGTGTCCTGCGGTGCCAGCACCAGCGCCTTGGCGCCCTGGGCAACCAGCGTGTCGGCGTTGGCGTTGAGCTTGGTGATGTCGTTGCCCGAGCTGGTGGTCTTGATGGTGGCCTTGAGCGTGCCGGCCATCTCGGGCACGTACTTGATGTAGGCGTTCCAGAAGTCGGAGTCCGATCTCGGGTAGTCGACGCCGATCAGGCCACCGCCGCCGGCTGCCGGGGGAGTGCTCGCGGCGGTGCTGGTGGCTCCGGTGGTCGCCGAGGAGGTCGCGGACGTGGCTGCGGCGCTCGCGGCACCGCTCGTCGCGCCACCGCCGGCCGCTGCGGATTTGCTGGAGGTGCCGCAGCCGGCCGCCAGCATGCAGGCCGCCGCACCGAGGACTGAGATCTGAAGTCTGTATTTGCCTTGATCGACCCTCACGTGCTTCTCCTTTGCCGTGTGCCGGCCGAGCCCGGTTCGGCCGGGCGCGGTGAACCTTTCTGGTGCACCGTTCACGAAGTGCTGTGGCCTTCCTGCCACATGCGTCCGTCGGGGTAGCGGTAGTCCTCGATCGACCCGGGCAGCATCCGGGCACTGCTGCCCGGTTGCTGCGGCGCGATGTAGCGACCCCGCACGATCCGTACGGGATCCGAGAAGTGCTCGTGCAGGTGGTCCACGTACTCGATCCACCGGTCGGTCGTCGAGCCGCTCACGGCGACGTAGTCGAACATCGCCAGGTGGCGGACCACCTCGCACAGACCGACTCCCCCGGCGTGCGGGCACACGGACACGCCGAACTTTGCGGCCAGCAGCAGGATGGCCACGTTCTCGTTGACGCCGCCGACCCGGCAGGCATCGATCTGGCAGACGTCGATGCCGCCGCTGGCCAGCAGCTGCTTGAACATGACCCGGTTGGCGACGTGCTCGCCGGCTGCGACCCGGATGGGCGCGATCGCCTTGGCGATCCGGGCATGGCCCAGCACGTCGTCCGGGCTGGTGGGCTCCTCGACCCACCACAGGCTGGACGGGGCGAGCCGGGCCACGTTGGCGATCGCCTCGTCGATGTCCCAGCGCTGGTTGGCGTCGATCGACAGACGCACGTCCTCGCCGACGAGTCCCCGTACGAGCTGGCACCTGCGGACGTCGTCCTCGATGTCGCCGCCGACCTTGAGCTTGAGGTGGTCGAAACCCTCCTCGACAGCCTCCTTGCAGAGCATGGCGACCTTCTCGTCGGAGTAGCCCAGCCAGCCCGCTGACGTCGTGTACGCGGGATAGCCGTCGGCCAGGAGCGTCCGCTCCCGGTCAGCGGCGCCCGCGCGCCCCCGGACCAGCAGGTCGAGCGCCTCGGCCGGCGTCAGTGCATCGGTGAGGTAGCGGAAGTCGACGAGGTCCACCAGCTGCTGTGGAGTCATGTCGGCCAGCAGCTTCCACAGCGGCTTGTTCTCCCGCGTCGCCAGCATGTCCCACATCGCGTTGACCACGGCGCCGATCGCCATGTGGATGACGCCCTTCTCCGGGCCGAGCCAGCGCAGCGGGCTGTCGCCCACCAGCCGCCGGGAGAAGCCGCCGAGGTCGCCCAGCACCTCGTCGACATCGAGCCCGACCACGAGCGGCTCAACCGCCCGGATGCCGGCCACCTCGACCTCGGTGCCGCGACCGATCGTGAACGCGAACCCGTGCCCCTCCTGTCCGCCGTCGGTGTGCACCACCAGGTAGGCCACGGAGTAGTCGGGGTCGGGGTTCATGGCGTCGGACCCGGCCAGCCAGCGCGACGTGGGGAACCGGACGTCGGTGACGTCGAAGTGGGTGATCCGCTCGGTCACCTGCCC
>JAWWOL010000371.1:0-3385 GCA_033851695.1 Frankiales bacterium | reverse complement strand
TGGTGGTCGGCCAGCCAGCCGGCCAAGGAGCAGGCGTCGAGCGGCCTGGCGATCAGGAAGCCCTGCGCCCGCTCGCAGCCGAGCTCCCGCAGCCGTTGCAGCTGCAGCGGGGTCTCGATGCCCTCGGCGACCACGTCGAGGTCGAGGGTGTGGGCGAGGGAGATGATGCCGGAGACGATCGCGCCGTCGCTGGTCTCCGTGCCGAGGCCGTCGACGAAGGAGTGGTCGATCTTCAGCTCGTCGACGGGGAATCGCTGCAGGTAGGCCAGCGACGAGTAACCCGTACCGAAGTCGTCGATCGACAGCCGCACGCCGAGGTCCTTGAGCTGCCCGAGGATGACGTTGGCCGCGACCGGGTCATCCATGACCGTGGTCTCGGTCAGCTCGAGGGTCAGCCGGCTCGGGTCCAGGCCGGTCTCGCGCAGGGCCTGGCCGATCGAGTCGACCAGGCCGGCGGCGCCGAGCTGGCGGGCGGAGAGGTTGACGGCGACCGACAGCGGCGCCTCGCCGGGAAGCGGCCGGGTTGCGGCGGCCATCGAGCAGGCCTGCCGGACCACCCATTCGCCCACCGCGACGATCAGCCCGTTGTCCTCGGCGACGGGGATGAAGGTCAGCGGCGGGATCTGCCCGTGGCCGGGGCGGTTCCAGCGCAGCAGCGCTTCCACGCCGGCGACCCGGCCCTGGCGCAGGTCGAGCACCGGCTGGTAGTGCAGCTCGAGCTCGCCGCGCTCGACGGCGTAGCGGAGCTCCCGGGTCATGTCGAGGCGCGCCTTCGCCCGCCCGGACAACGCGCTGTCGAAGACGACCACCCGGTCGCGGCCGCGGTTCTTGGCCTCGAACATTGCGGTGTCGGCATTGCGGACCACGTCCTCGGCGGTGTCGCCCGGGCCGGCGATGGCGATACCGGTGCTCACCGAGAGCTCGAGCGACGCCCCCGGCACGGGATAGCTGCCCTTGAGCGAGGCGAGCAGCCGGTCGGCGAGCCCCATCACCTGGTCCGGGTTGTCGAGGGACTCACACACCACGACGAACTCGTCGCCGGCGAAGCGGGTCACGGTGTCCGACGGCCGTACGGCGGCGGACAGCCGGCCGGCGACAGCAGTCAGCACGGCGTCCCCCGCCTCGTGCCCGTAGGAGTCGTTGATCAGCTTGAAGTGGTCGATGTCGACGAAGACGGCGGCGACCACGCGGTCCTCACGGCCGGTGAGCAGGGCGCGCTCGAGCCGGTCCTGCAGAAGCAGCCGGTTGGGCAGCCCGGTGAGCGGGTCGTGGCTCGCCTGGTGGGCCAGCTCTGCCTCGAACTCCTTGCGCTGGGTGATCTCGGTGAGCGTGACGATCACCCGGGCCGCCCCCGCTGACATCGGCAGGGCGTTGAGGGTGAACCACTCGGTGCTGCCGTCGGTGTAGATCACGGGCAGGTCGTGCGTGTACTGCCGGGCGTTGCCGCGGAGCACGGACTCGATGCCATCGGCGATGAGGTGGGTCAGCGCCTTGGGCTCGCTGGTGGTGACCCGGCACCCGGCCAGGAAGTTGCTGCCGACCGGGGTGCCGCCGGGGTAGCCCTGCCGGCCCAGGTGGTCGTCCCAGGCGGCGTTGGTCAGCATGACGTTGCCCGACTCGTCGAGCACGAGTGCGTGGACCGCCATGGCGTCCAGCACCTCGGCATGAAATCGCTCGCGCTCCAGCTGCAACGCCTCGGCGCGGGCCCGCTCGGTGACGTCCTCGAACATCACCTGGACACCGCTGCGCCCCTCCCAGTTGACCAGCGAACCCATGGCGGTGGCGACCAGCTCGCCGCCCCCGGGCTGTACGATCCGAAACTGCAGGCCGCTCGTGGTGAGCGCGCCCCTCGCCACTCCTTCGGCGCGGCGAGCGACCCGGTCGCGGTCCGCGGCGTGGATGAACTCGAGCACGCTGTGGCCGATCAGGTCCTCCGGCCGCTCGACCCCGAAGAGCCGCAGCGCCGCGGGGTTCGCGTACTGCTGGAGGTCGGCCACCAGCACCGACACCGGGATCGGCGAGGAGTCCAGCAGCTCGCGGTAGCGGGCCTCGGTCGCCCCGATCTCCTCCAGCGTGCTGCGGTGCCCGGACGCCTCCTGAGCGGTACGGGCAAGCAGCTCGGCGTTGTCGACAGCGAGCGCGACCCGCTGGCCCACGTCGACGGCGAGGGCGAGGTCGTCCTCGTCGTACGGGGCGCTGCTCAGGTCGCGGGCGAAGACCAAGGCCCCCGTCGTCCGCCCACGCACCCGTAGCGGCACCTCGATCAGGGACCGGATGCCGAACCGGTCGAGGTAGGGCAGGTAGTTGGGGTGGAAGCGCTGGCGGACCTCGTCGGCGTCGAGCTCCTTGACCAGCATCGGCCGGTTGCGTTCGACGACCTTGCCCACCATGCCCTCGCCGACCCGGGCCGAGCCCTGCTTGGCGATGTCCCCCAGCATCTGGTGGCCGTCGGCGTTGGGGTGGAACCAGCTGACCGGGCGCAGCCACTCGGCGTCGTCGTCGAGCCGGAAGATGATGCACGAGTCGCCGAGCAGGACGGCAACGTCGCGCGCCACGTTGTCCTGCAGCGAGGTCAGGTCGGCGGTGCTCTCGGCGAGCCTGGTCTGCAGCTCGAGCAGCCGGCCGTAGCGCCGGGCCTGCCGGGCGCTCGCGTCGGCCAGCCGGCCGCCGCGGAAACCGACGGGGAGGCCCGACGTCGTCGGGGCAGGCTCACGAAGATCACCGGCACCCTGACCGGCGGCTTCGTCCCGCTGTCCGACGTCCATCGGCCCCCGCCTCGCAACGCTGTGCCTGCCAGCGAAGCCTACGCTGACCGGGTGGCGCGATGAGGCGGGTTGGCCGAATCCGCCGACGCCCGGTCAGCCGGTCAGCACCGGCGGGCTCACCGTGAGGGCTGCGAAGGCCTGCGTACCAAGGCAACTGCCCACACCAGGACCGCGGTCAGGACCAGAGGGCTGACCACGTTGCGCATGGCGACGACGGCGTCGTGAACGTGCGCGGGCAAGTGCGTCTCGTCGTGGGTGACGTAGGCCGCCGCCAGCGCCGTGGTCCTCGCCGTCAGGAGCAGGTCGTACGCCGACGGCGCCATCAGCACGAGGAGACCCCAGGCGGGGGCGTCGTACCACGGCAAGGCATAGGGCGCCGCGAGCAGGTAGGCAAAGTAGCAGCAGAACCCCGCCGTCGCCGCCGACCTGGTCGTGGCACGATCGGCCTCGATCGTGCTGCTGTCCTTGCGCAGCAAGGCAACTGCGAACGCCAGCGCGACGACCAGGGCGAAGAACGACATCACGGTACGGGACCCGGGCCGCCCGATGGTGGCGTCGAGCAGGGAGACGCCGACCCGCCATGGCGTCGCCCACGACGCGAGCTGGCCGGCCTGCAGCGA
>JAWWOL010000132.1:0-2693 GCA_033851695.1 Frankiales bacterium | reverse complement strand
CGGTCGACAGGGCGGAGATCCCCGGCATCCGGCGAGCCGAGCAGATCGAGGCGGCCAAGCAGGTCGGCGTACGCGACGTCCGGTTCCTCGGCTATCCCGACGGTGCGCTGATGGCCACGCTCGAGCTGCGGCGCGACATCAGCCGGGTGATCAGGCAGGTGCGCCCGCAGCGGATGGTCATCCAGAGCCCCGACCGCAACTGGGCCCGCATCGGCGCCAGCCATCCCGACCACCTCGCCTCCGGGGTGGCCGCGATCGCGGCGGTCTATCCCGACGCCCGCAACCCGTTCGCGCACCCCACGCTGCTCGCCGACGAGGGGCTCACCGAGTGGTCGGTGGCCGAGACGTGGCTGATGGCGCACCCCGCGACCAACCACGCGGTCGACGTCACCGACAGCTTCGACAAGAAGATTGCGGCGCTGCGCGAGCACGCGAGCCAGACCGCGCACATGGACGACCTCGAGTCGCGGCTGCGCCAATGGGGTGCCAAGAACCCTGAGGACGCGGGGATTCCGACCCGGCGGCTGGCCGAGCGGTTCTTCGTGGTGTCGACCGCCTGACCGGCGTACGGACTCAGCGCAGCAACGACGGGTTGACCTCCGACACCGGCTTGCGGGCCGCTGCTGCCTGCTCGTAGGCGTAGCCGAGACCCAGCAGCAGGGCCTCAGACCGGGCGGGGCCGAGGAAGGTGACGCCGAACGGCCGTCGGCCGGAGCGCCGGTAGCCGGCCGGGACGACGAGGCTGGGGTAGCCGGCCCGCGCTGCCACCCCCGCTCCGTGCCAGGACGGCGTGACGATCGCGGCTGCGCCGCTGGCGGTGAGCGTGGCGTCGATGCCGTGCTGCCCGGCCACTGCGAGGTCGCGGGCGCGCAGTGCCTCGTACGCGTTCCGCTCGGCGTCGTGGTCGACCTCGAGCGCCTTGCGGACGTGCGCCTGGCCGTACTTGAGCGCGGCGTCGGCATGGGCGTCGTTCCAGTCCGCCAGCTGGGCCATCGTGCGCACGGGAGCACCGTCCGGCAGCCGGGCGAGGTAGGCGTCGACGTCGCGGGCGAACTCGTAGTGCAGCACCGGCGTCTCGTCGGTCTCCAGCAGCGCCGTGACCTCGACGGTCGTCGCGCCCCGATCGCGCATCACCTGCAGGGCCGCCTCGAAGAGCTCGCGGTCGGCAGCGTGCAGGTCCTCCGGCAGAGGCGGCACGGCGAGACGCATACCGTGGAGCGCGTCGGCGCGCAGCGCGTCGACGTAGTCGCCGGCGGTGAGAGCGCCGAGCAGCGCGGCGGCATCGCCCACGGTGCGGCACATCGGTCCGGCGCAGTCCTGGCTGGTGGCGATCGGCAGGATGCCCACCCCGCTGACCAGGCCCAGGGTGGGCTTGACGCCGACCAGGCTCTGCGCGTCGCTGGGGCAGATGATCGAGCCGTCGGTCTCGGTGCCGACCGTCACGGTGGCGAGACCAAGGGCGGCCGCGGCACCCGAGCCGCTGCTCGACCCGCACGGCGTGAGGCTGACGTCGTACGGGTTGAGGACCTGCCCACCGAGCGAGGAGTAGCCGCTGGGCATCTCCTCGGCCATGAAGTTCGCGAGCTCGGTGAGGTTGGTCTTGCCCAGCACGACCGCGCCGGCCTCGCGCAGGCGCGTCACCAACCCTGCGTCCCGGTCCGGCACCGAGTGCTCAAGGGCCAGGGAACCGGCAGTGGTGGGCAGGCCGGCGACGTCGATGTTGTCCTTCACCAGCACCGGTACGCCGTGCAGGGGGCCCCGCAGGCGACCGTCCCGGCGCTCGGCGTCGAGTCGGTCGGCCTGCTCGGCCGCATCCGGGGCGAGGCAGCGGATGGCGTGCACCGCCGGCCCGCTCCGGTCGAGCGCCTCGATGCGGTCGGTGTACCCGGCCACCAGGTCGGCGCTCGTCGTGCTGCCGCCTGCCATCGCGGCCTGCACGTCGGCGACACTCGCCGTCTCCAGGTCGAGATCGGTCATCGTCGTCTCCGTGGCACCCGCTGAATCTCGTGCGTCATGTGGCGCAGCGTAGGCCGCAGCGCCGACGTGGCGGCTACTTGACCTCCGACCTCAGCACCAGGCGGACCCCGACCACCAGGGGGATGGCGAGCCAGACCACACCGGTGACGGCGATGTTGGCCCACTGCTCACCCGTGATCGAACCGTTGAACATGAACAGCGGCGTCTGCGCGAACGAGATGTCCACCCAGGGCCGCGCGTCGCGGAACCACTGCTGGCTGGTGGCCAGGAGCCCGAGCACCGGCGGCAGCAGGAACGAGAACCCAAAGTACGTGGAGATGGCTCCCGGCGAGTTGCGGATGAGCACGCCGAGCATGAAGCCGCTCAACAGTCCCAGGACGTTGCCCACGATGATCGAGCCGACGTCCACCCAGGCGATGTTCCACACCACGGGGGTACCCGTGATGGCCGTGCCCACCAGGTTGCCCAGTGCGCCGATCGCGAGAGCCAACAGCATCGAGACCACACCCATGGCGACGGCGGCGATCGCCTTCGCGAGGATGACTCGGCTCCGGTGCGGGACCAGGGTGAAGGTGGTCAGGCCGCTTCGCTGGCTCCACTCGCTGGTGACCGAGAGGATCGCCACGATGGGCAAGATGATCGTCATCGGGACGCCGAACGCGGTGGCGAAGGTGCTGAAGGTCAGCTCCCTGTCGGGTGCGAAGACGACCACGGCG
>JAWWOL010000131.1:0-3151 GCA_033851695.1 Frankiales bacterium | reverse complement strand
TGAACATGACGCCTCCTCAGGGGTCGACATCCTCATGGCCTTCCGACAGCGGACGACGGCCTCGATGTCTGGGTACGTCGGGACGGTACTCCCGTGCGGGGCCCACTGACTACGGTCCTGGGCCCGGTGCTAGGACCAGCGGCCGGCGCGCGCGAGGACCAGCGCGGCGGCCGCGACACCGGCGGTCGACGTGCGCATCACCGTCGGACCCATCCGCACCGGGAGGGCACCGGCGGAGGTGAAAACGGCGAGCTCCTCGTCGCTGATGCCGCCCTCGGGACCGACGACCAGGACGACGCTGCCCTCGTACGGGATCTCCTGCGCGGCAAGGGAAGTGACCGCCGACTCGTGCAAGACGTAAGCGGCAGAGGCGTGGGCGAGACTGTCTGCCACCTGCCGCGTCGTCTGCTGGTCGGTGAGCAGCGGGAACCAGGGGCGGCGGGACTGCTTGCCGGCTTCGCGGGAGTGCGCCCGCCACTTGTCCAGCGCCTTCTCGCCGCGCTCCCCCCGCCACTGGGTGACGCAACGGGAAGCCGCCCACGGCACGATCCGGTCGACGCCGACCTCTGTCAGCAGGTCGACAGCGAGCTCGCCCCGGTCGCCCTTGGGCAGCGCCTGGACGACCGTAAGGGAAGGCGTCGGAGCCGGGAAATCCTTGCGCAGCAGCACTTCCAGCTCCAGCGCATCCCGGTCGGCGGTCAGGACGACACACTCAGCAAGAGCGCCCTGACCGTCGGTGAGGTCGACCCGCTCGCCAGAGCCGAGCCGGCGTACGGCTGCCGCGTGCCGCCCCTCCGGCCCGTCGAGCCGCACCCTGGTCCCCGTCGCGGCCGAGGTCAGGTCCGCGAGGAAGACCGGGGCGGTCACTTGAAGGCGCCGCGCAGCCGGCCGAACAGGTTCTGACCGACCGGCGCGCTGCCGTCCGGGTGCTCCTCGCCGCGGAGCTCGGCGAGCTGGCGCAGCAACCGCTCCTGCTCGGCGTCGACCCTGGTCGGCGTGGTCACCTCGACGTGGACGTGCAGGTCACCGCGGCTCGTGCTGCGCAGCCGGGGGACGCCGTGCCCGCGCAGCGTGATGACCGTGGCGGACTGGGTGCCCGGCTTGATGTTGACCTGCTCCTCGCCGTCCAGGGTCTCGAGCTTGAGCGAGGTGCCCAGCGCGGCTGCGGTCATCGGCAGGGTCACCTTGCAGTGCAGGTCACTGCCCTCGCGGGTGAACACCGGGTGGTCCCGCTCGTGGATCTCGACATAGAGGTCGCCGGCCGGACCGCCGCCGGGGCCGACCTCGCCCTGGCCGGTCAGCCGGATCCGCATGCCGTTCTCGACGCCGGCCGGCACGCTCACGGTCAGCGTCCGACGGGCCCGTACGCGGCCCTCGCCGCCGCACTCCGGACACGGGTGCTTGATCAGCGAGCCGGTCCCCCGGCACTCCTGACACGGCCGGGTGGTCATCACCTGGCCAAGGAAGGAACGTTGAACGAGCTGCACTTCTCCGCGGCCCCTGCAGGTCGGACAGGTCTCCGGGTGGGTGCCGGGCGCCGTGCCGGCGCCGGTGCAGGTGGCACAGACCGCTGCCGTGTCGACGGTCAGCTCCTTGTCGACGCCGAACGCGGTCTCGACCAGGTCGAGCTCGATCGCGAGCAGGGCGTCGGCGCCCTGCCGGATCCGCGAGCGCGGGCCACGGGAGCCGCCACCGCCGCCGAAGAACGCGTCCATGATGTCGCCGAGACCACCGAAGCCGGCGCCGAATCCCTGACCGGCGCCTGCTGAGCTGAACGGATCGCCGCCCAGGTCGTACATCTCGCGCTTCTGCGGGTCGGAGAGCACCTCGTACGCCGTGGTCAGGGCCTTGAACTGCTCCTGTGCCTCGGGGTCGGGGTTGACGTCCGGGTGCAGGGTGCTGGCGAGTCGGCGGTATGCCTTCTTGATCTCTTCGGGCGTCGACTCGCGAGCGACGCCGAGCATCTCGTAGTAGTCACCGGTGCTGGTTGCCACGCGCTGATCAGCCCTCCGCCAGGATCTGCCCGACATAGCGGGCCACTGCTCCGACCGCGCCGATCGCGCCGGGGTAGTCCATGCGCGTCGGCCCGAGGACGGCGAGGCCGGCCAGCGGACGCGACTGCGCACCATAAGCGGTGGACACGACCGCGGTCGTGGTGAGCCCCTCGGGGTTCTCCTCGCCGATCCGTACGCTGACCCGGCTCGGGTCCACCGCCTCACCGAACAACTTGAGCAGGGTGACCTGTTCCTCCAGCGCCTCGAGCACCGGCCGGAGGGTGAACGGGAAGTCATAGGCCGAGCGGGTGAGGTTGGCGGTGCCGGCCAGCACGATGCGGTCCTCGAACCGCTCGACCAGCGTCTCCAGCATGGACGCGACCACGGCCGTCATCACCGAGCGGTCCTCGGCGCTGTCGGCCTGCAGGGGCAGCGCCAGGATCAGCGCGCCCGCGTCGGCGAGCGGCCGGCCGGTCATGTGGGCGTTGAGCGTCGCGCGCAGGTCGGCCACGGCCGCGTCGCTGACCGGGCCGGGCAGCTCGACCACCCGCTGCTCGACCCGCCCGGTGTCGGTGATCAGCACCAGCAGCAGCCGGGTGTGCGCGAGCTTGACCACCTCGACGTGGCGCACCGAGGAGCGGGACAGCGACGGGTACTGCACGACCGCGACCTGGCGGGTCAGCTGCGCGAGCAGCTTGACCGTACGCAGGACGACGTCGTCGAGGTCGGCTGCGCCCTCGAGGAAGGTCTGGATGGCCCGGCGTTCCGGCGAGGACAGCGGCTTGACCGTGGACAGCCGGTCGACGAAGAGCCGGTAACCCTTGTCGGTCGGCACCCGGCCCGCACTCGTGTGCGGCTGGGTGATGAAGCCTTCCTCTTCCAGGACGGCCATGTCGTTGCGGACGGTCGCCGGGGAGACACCGAGCTGGTGGCGCTCGACGAGGGACTTGGATCCGACGGGCTCGTTGGTCGAGACGTAGTCCTCGATGATCGCGCGCAGCACGTCGAGCCGGCGTTCGTCCGCCATGCCGCACCTCCCGACCGCCGCCTGGCACTCGCCTGTTCTGAGTGCCAATACTACGGCGTCACACGGCGGCGAGGCCGCGCGCCGCGAGACCCAGGCCGACGACCACGACGAGACCCGCGGTCATCACGGG
>JAWWOL010000327.1:0-3955 GCA_033851695.1 Frankiales bacterium | reverse complement strand
CTCGTCGCCGCCGAGACCGCGGACGAGGCCGGTGCCGGCCGCAGCCACGCGCTCTACGACACCGGCCAGGCCGTCGCCGGCCTGGTCACCCAGGCCCAGGCCGAGGGCCTGGTGACCCACCAGATGGGTGGCTTCGACACCACGGGTGCAGCCGAGACGTTCGGCCTGCCGGGCAGTCTCACCCCGCTTGTCGTGGTGGCCGTCGGCAGGCACGACCCGGCCGCCGTCCTGCCCGAGCCGTTGGCCGCCCGCGAGACGGCACCGCGCTCGCGGCTGCCGCTGTCGACCCTGCTGATAGAGCCGACCCTGCTGATAGAGCCGGCCGGACTGGTCGAGCAGGCCGCCTGAACCGCCCCCGTACCCCTCAGAAGCGACGGAAGGGAACCACCATGACCGTCACCGCGGTCCCGATCGACATCCGACGGGCGGACGAGCGGGCCAAGACCGACATCGGCTGGCTCGACTCCAAGCACTCGTTCTCCTTCGGCCAGCACCACGACCCGGGCAACACCCACCACGGCCTGCTGCTGGTCAACAACGACGACATCGTCGACCCGGGCACCGGTTTCGAGACCCACCCGCACCGGGACATGGAGATCGTCACCTGGGTGCTGCAGGGATCCCTGGTGCACCAAGACTCCACCGGCCACTCCGGCGTGATCTACCCCGGGCTGGCCCAGCGGATGAGCGCCGGCAAGGGCATCCAGCATTCGGAGAAGAACGACTCCTGGCGGCTGCTCGGCGAGCAGCACCGGGACCCGGTGCATTTCGTCCAGATGTGGGTCGTGCCGGACGAGGGCGGGATCACCCCGGGCTACGAGCAGCTCGAGATCGAGGGTGAGCTTCTCGCCGGTGGCCTCGTACCGGTCGCCTCGGGCATGGCGAAGCACGATGGCGCCGCGGCGATCCGGATCAAGAACAAGTACGCGGCGTTGTACGCCGCGCGGCTGCAGCCCGGCCAGTCCGTCCAGCTGCCCGACGCTCCCTACCTCCACCTCTTCGTGCCCCGTGGCAGCGTCGCGCTCGAGGGCGCCGGTCCGCTGCAGACCGGGGACGCCGTACGGTTCACCGCAACCGGTGGGCAGAGCATCACCGCGACCGAGCCGTCGGAGATCCTGGTCTGGGAGATGCACGCGACCGTGGGCTAGGCGGGCCCAGGGTCGGCTGCCCGCAGCTCGGCGACGAAGACCCGACCGCCGCCGGGAAGCCGCTGTTCGCTGACCAGGACGGTGACGGCCACGAGGTGCCCGTCCCGGTGCTGCGCCGGCACGGCGACCGGTGTGCCCAGGATGCGGGCCTGCCCGGTGCCGAGGTAGCGGGTGAAGCCGGCGATGTGGGCGTCGCGCAGGTCCTCAGGGATCAGGGTGACGATGCGATGACCGACGAGGTCCTCGGCCGTCCAGCCGAGCAGGCTGGTCACCGGTGAGCTGATGGCGAGGATCCGGTTGGCCTCGTCGGCGGCGACCAGAGCCGTCGCCGCGGTGAGTACGGGACCAGCGTCCCAGTCCGGGCGGGGGCGTGCCGGCGGCCGGCCGCCCGCCGGTCGGGCCCAGGGCTGCGCCGGCTGCCCGAGTGCCTGCGCTGCGACCTGGGCGGAGAACCACTCCCCGAGGGCGACGATCTCCGGTTGGCTGGGCGGCGCGAGCAGCGCACCGGTGTCGGCCAGGGTCACCGCCTCCGCGAGCACCGCCTGCAGGACGGCGAACGCGGGGACCTCCCCGGCGGGGATGACAGCCGTGACCTCGGCCGACAGACTCGGTGCTGCCTGGTCCGCAATGGCCACAGTGGCTGCAGTGGCCGCAATGGCCGCAATGGCCGCAATGGCCGCAATGGCATTGCCGACGGCATCGGTGACCCGGCCGAGTGCTTGCGCTGCGACGCCGAGCCGGGGGGCGGCGGCCTGGTCCTCCGGATTGCCGTACGCGGTGAGGAGGTACTCGCGCAGCAGCCCCTCGGCCTGCTGGGCGAACGCCTCGTACAACGCAATCGGAACGCCGGGGAACTGCACCGGCAGCCCCGCGACCACCGTGGTGGCGTCGTTGCCGATCGACTCGTCCCCGGCGGACCCTTCCACCGGTTCGGTCGCTGCCGGGTGGGCGAGGTCGAGGGCCAGGGTGAACCAGACGATCTTGCCGCCGTCGATGACCCGCATCCCGAACTCGTCGGCCAACGCCTCGACCAAGGCCATGCCGCGGCCGGTGGCGGCCGTGGGCTCGTAGTGCCGGGGACTGGGCACCCGTCCGCTGCGGTCCGAGACCTCGACCAGCAGGACGGCCGAGCGGACCTGCAGCGCCAGGCCGATGTCCGTACGGGCGTGCAGGACGGCGTTGGTGACCAGCTCGCTGACCAGCAGACCCGCGGTGTCGACCAGGTCTTCGCTGAGCTGGAGCGGCTTGAGCCGGGCTCTCACGAGGTGGCGAGCCGCGTGCACGCTCTCGGGCAGCGGCGGCAGCGACCGTACGACGTCGGCCTGGTGCCCTGCTTCGGTCTGCACTGCCTCCCCGTTCGTCACCCGCCCGGCCCGGTTGTCGACGTCCCCCACGTCTCCAGGCCCTGACGGGAGACGATAGCGCGCGTTATCCCCCGATTCGCCGTGTTCTGCGACGTGGCGGACACGCTGGGTGCCTAGTCGCGGGTCTGCAGCCCGTCCCAGCTCCAGCGCGGGACCGGCAGCAGCGTCTCGACCACCGAGTCGGGCGGGGCGTAGACCATCACCTCGTCAACGGCCCAGCGCATGTAGGCCTGGAGCGTCTCCCGCAGCTCGGGGTCCTGGGGCAGCCCGGCATCGTCGGCCGCGGTGACGAAGCACCGTACGAACCGCTCGCCCAGATCGTCCTCGGCACCCGTTCCGGCATGCAGGTCGAGCATGCCCGAGTGGCCGCCGTACGAGCGCGAGTAGGTGGGCGGTCCGCCGAAGACCTCGCCCCAGTAGGCGGCCAGCCGCTCGAGGTGGTCCGGCTTGCCGCCGTGGGAGAACGGGTGGTTGAGCACCGGGTCGTCCAGGCAGCGCTGGTGGTGGGCTGCGGCCAGCGCCAGGAACGCCGGACCGCCACCGGCGGCCTCGAAGACGGACGGTCTCGTCACGCGTGCGACTCTACGCCCGGGCGTCTGCCGGGGGGCTCAGCCGGTCGAGGGGGTGAGGGTGACGACCGTGGCGGTGCGGCTGGGCGTCTCGCCCCCCACCAGGTAGCCGACACCACCGACGACGACGACCCCCTCGTCCGACCGCGGGCCGGGCAGCGCACCCGCAGGCCGGAAGGTGACCCCGTCGGTGGACCGGAAGATGCTCGCCGAGGTGCCGGAGGGGGTGGTGCCCCCGGCGAGCCAGACCGCGCCGCCGAGGACCACAGCCGCGGCATGGCCGGTCGGGCGGGGCAGGTGCCCGACGACCGTGGCCTTCCCGGTCGCGAGGTCGACCCGCTGGATGACGTCCGTCGGCTTGCGGGCGACGTCGCCTCCGTAGAGCAGGACGGTGTTTCCCCGTACGACGAACGCGGGGTAGCGCACCGGGACCGGCAATGTGGCCAGCACCGAGAAGGGGCCACCACCGCGGGAGACGAGGACGTCGGCCAGCGTGCGGGTGCCGTCGTAGCCGCCGAGCACGACGACCTGGTCGCCTACGGTCGCCACCACCAGATCGGACCGGGGTTGGGGCAGTGCGCCCGCGGTCGCGGCCGTGCCTCCCCTGACCGCCCGCTGGACGACGGCGACCTCGCTGGCAGCCCCCCCGGCGTAGACGACCATGCTGGTGCCGACGACGGCTCCCGCGGTGTCGTGCACGCCGACCGCGAGCCGGCCGTCAGCGGTGACGGCACCGCCCGGCAGGGCGACGTGCTGGACCTGGGCCGAGGAGTGGTCGCCGTTGAGCAGGCCGCCGAGCAGCTCGATCCCGCCGCCGGGCGCCGCAAGGGCCGCCATCCGCGACAACGGCGACGGAAGCCGCCACGGTGCCAAG
>JAWWOL010000302.1:0-5822 GCA_033851695.1 Frankiales bacterium | reverse complement strand
TGCGCGGGGACGGGGATGTGGCAACGCGCAACGGCGTGGACAGACACGACAACAACCCCTCCCTCCTGCGGTGGTCAGCAACTACACAGTGCCGTCTTGTTCCCGCAGACGCACCAGGTTTGCCGGCCGGGCTCAGGTGAGGCTCAGCGAACCGGTCAGGAGCTGGGCTGGACCTGCGCCGGGGTGGTCGTGATCGTGGCGGGAGCGGCGCCACCGCCGAACAGCTGTTGGTACCGCTGGGCCGCCTGCGGGAACCGGCCGCTGTCGATCGCGAAGGTCGCCTTCACCGTCTCGTCGGTCGACTCGAAGTAGGCCTCGTACGCGACGTCGTGACTGGCGAACCAGCTGTGCATCTGCTCGATGAAGTACGGGTCGTCACCGCCGCCGTGGCCGTCCTGGCGATCGGTCACCCCCCACTCGCCCATGCTGATCCGCTTGCCGTGCTGGCTGGCGAACGTGGCCAGCCAGTCCAGACCCCAGGTCTCGCTGAGGATCCCGGCCCAGACCTGCTCATGGTCGGTCGGCGCGTAGTTGGTGGCGAACGAGGCGTCGTAGTTGTCCGCCCCGATCAGGTCGACGTAGGCGTCGCCCGGATACATCGGCTCCGGGTTGGCGAAACCCAGGGCGACGGTCCAGTCGAAGGTGAATGCCGCGCCGGGAACGGAACGCATCGCGATGACTGCCTTCTGGTAGGCGCCCACCCACTGGTCGGGGTGCTGGGCACCGCTCCAGGCGAACCAGTCACCGGTCATCTCCCAGCCCAGCCGTACGGTTGCGTTGCTCTGCCCGCCGTTGACGAGTTCTGTGGCCAGGTCGCGGAAGTGCTGGTCGTAGTCCCCGGCGGCGCCGGCAGCGAGCGTGGCGTGGTCGTCGGACGGGATCAGCGGGACGCTGAAGACCCGGTGCACGCTGCTCGGCAGCCCGCGGTCGAGCAACCCCTCGCGCCCCACCTGGGTCACGCCGTCCCAGGTCTTGGTCCCGGTGTAGTCGACGACGACGTCGACCGGCTTGCCGCGCCAGGCGCCGAAGGCGGCGGCGGCCGCCGTACCGACGCCAGCGACGCCGGAGAGGGTGCGGCCAGGGGCGAGGCCGGCGCTGGTGTTCACCGGAGCCGGTTGCGACGGTGGGCCGGTGCTCTGGCCAGCGGGACTCGCCGTGGCTGCGCCACTGGGCGTCTCCGTGGGTCCGGGCGTCTCCGTGGGTCCCGGAGAAGGCAATCCGTGCGGCGCACCTTGGTGGGTCGGCCCCTGGCTGGTCAGGGCGGTGATCACGACCGCGACGATGAGGCCGACCATGATCACGAGGCCGACAGCGACCGGTCCGGATCGGGGGCGAGCCGTGGCGCTGGCCCCACCCCTCTGGTCGCTCATCCCGCCGCGAGTCTACCGGCGCCAGGTGCTGGCCGCTCGCAGTCGAACGGGTCGGGCAACCTTTCCCGACCACACTGTGTCTTGTCTGGGGAGTCTTGTGGGGCCGGCGACATCGGAGGGGGCGGGATGCGGCAGGACGAGTCGGCGCTGGACCCGGACTTCTCCGCGTTCGCGACCGCCCGGCTCGGCTCCCTGATGCGTTACGCGCTGGCGGTGACCGGCAGCCCGGCAGCCACCGAGGACCTGGTCCAGACGGCGCTACTCAAGACCGCCCTGCGCTGGGGCTCGATCCGCGACAAGAGCCAGGCCGAGGCCTACGTCCGCACGTCGATCATCCGGCTGCACGTCAACACCTGGCGGCGGGTGCTGCACCGCGAGACCGCCGTCTCGCACCTGCCGGACACCGGACTCGACGACGCCGGCCTCGACCGGGCCGACGACCGGGAACAGCTGTGGTCGGCGCTGCGGGCCCTGCCGCCGCGACAGCGCGCGGTGGTCGTGCTGCGATTCCTCTACGACCAGACCGAGGCGCAGACCGCCGACCAGCTCGGATGCTCGATCGGCACCGTGAAGTCCCAGAACGCCAAGGCGCTTGCGTCCCTGCGCGGCCTGCTCGATGCCGCGCCTGTCCCGGGAGGTCTCGATGACTGAACCGTCGTGGCACGACGCGCTGGATCTCGCGGTCCCCGAGCTCGCCGCGCCGCCGGACATGATGCAGAGACTGGAGCACGCCGTACGGGTGACTCGCCGTCGCCGCCGAGGCGCTGCTGCCGGCTCGGCCGTACTGGTGGCTGGCGTCGTCGTATCCGCCCTCCTCGCACCGGGGCTGTGGCCTCACGGCAACAGCGCCAAGCCGTCGACGGGTGTGGGTCCGACTGCTGCCGGGCTCACTCCGACCACGTCGGCCCCGCGCCCCCCGGTGGCGGTCACCGCCCCCTGCCGGGCCACCGACGACCCGATGGGGAGCCCGCTGACCACCGATCCGCTGCCGGCCGACTTCACGCCGGCGCAAGCGTTCCTGTGCGTCAACGGTGGGCGCAACTACCCCGGTGACGGCTCATGGAGCGTCCTGCTGGGGCAGAAGCTGTCGGGAGACCTGCAGCCACTGACAACGGCCCTGCGACACCCCAACGCACTGACCAGCCTCGCGCCCTCTGCCGTGCCGGGAGGAGCCAGCGGTGATCACGCCTGCGATGCCAGCCTCACCCTCACGCCGACCATCGTCCTCTACGACGCCTCCGGGCGGGCCGTTCGGCCGGGCTTCCCGCGGGACGACTGCGCAAAGCCACAACCCGCGGTCTCCACTGCACTCGCGGGCCTTCACCGGACGACCGTCCAGGTGCTCAAGCTGCGGCAGGTGCTGACCCAGGCGCAGACCCTGTCGGCCAAGGCGGCAGCGAAGGTCGGCTGCCAGTCGCAGTGGAAGGACGAGTTCCGGCTAGGGGCGCTCGCCGCAAAGCTCAACGCCGGCGCACCGATCAACGGGCAGACCGGGGCAGTCACCGCCTGCCTCTTCGCCGACAGCGACAAGGACGCCACCGTCGGGGACTTCCTCGGTGGTCGGCGGCTGAGCGTGACGGATCGGTCGAGGTACCTCCATGCCATCGAGCTGCCCGGCCATGGCGGCGGATGTGCCCAGGGCCACCACGAGTTCGTGGTCTTCACGACCGGCCACGGCTACGCCTCCGTGGAGGTGGGCGGCTGCTGGCGGGTCCTTCGGCAGGACGCGGGGACCGGCAGCCTCGGCTCTGCAAACCCGTCTACGGTGCAGCAGCTTGTCGACTCCCTGAAGGGCTGACGTACGGTGCTGGTGATCCGTCTTCAGCGTTGAAGGGTTTGCCCGCATGGCTCACTGGCCGTCCCGACCTGCCGGCGCTCTGGTCTTCGGGGCCGACTACAACCCTGAGCAGTGGCCGCGCTCGGTGTGGCGCGAGGACATGGCGCTCATGCGTCAGGCGGGCGTCAACCTGGTCAACCTCGGGATCTTCTCCTGGGCACAGGTGCAGCCGGCCGCCGACGAGTGGGACTGGGACTGGCTCGACGAGATCCTCGACCTGCTGCACGAGAACGGGATCGCCGTCGACCTGGGCACGGGCACGTCCTCGCCGCCGCCGTGGTTGACCACGCTGCACCCTGAGATCCTTCCGGTGACCGCGGATGGCCGGACGATCTCCCCGGGCGCACGTCAACACTGGCGGCACTCCTCCCCGGTGTTCAGGCGCTACGCCCTAGACCACGTACGGACTCTGGCCTCGCGTTATGCCGGGCACCCGGCGCTGGCGCTGTGGCACGTCAACAACGAGCTCGGCTGCCACAACATCGACGACTTCTCCGAGGACGCCGCCGCCGCGTTCCGGTCGTGGCTGCAGACCCGCTACGGCGACCTGGAGGCGCTGAACCTCGCCTGGGGCACGGCATTCTGGTCGCAGCGCTACTCGGCCTGGCAGCAGATCCTGCCGCCGCGACTGGCGGCCAACTTCCCCAACCCGACCCAGCAGCTGGACTACAAGCGGTTCTCGTCCTGGGCTTTCCAGGACTACCTGCGGGCGGAGGTTCACCTGCTGCGCTCCGTGACCCCTGACATCCCGATCACCACCAACTTCATGGTGATGGGCAACGGGGTCAACGGCATGGACTATCCCGCCTGGGCAGGCGAAGTCGATTTCGTCGCGAACGACCACTACCTGATCGCCGCCCGGCCGGACGCGTACCAGGAGCTGTGCTTCTCGGCCAACCTGACCCGCGGGATTGCCGGCGGTGAGCCGTGGTTCCTGATGGAGCACTCGACCAGCGCGGTCAACTGGCAGCCGGTCAACCCACCCAAGTCGCCCGGTCAGCTGCGGCGGGACAGCCTGACCCACGTCGCGTACGGGTCCGACGCGGTGTCGTTCTTCCAGTGGCGAGCGTCCGCGGCCGGCGCGGAGAAGTTCCACTCGGCGATGGTGCCGCACGCCGGGGCGGACTCGCAGCTGTTCCGCGACGTCTGCGCGCTCGGGGCCGACGTCGGCGCGCTCGCTGAAGTCCTTGGTACGCAAGCAATCCCGTCCCAGGCGGCGATCGTCTTCGACTGGACGTCGTGGTGGGCGAGCGAGCTCGACTCACACCCGTCGAACCTGCTGCGCTACCGGGAGATCGCGTTGGCCTGGCACCACGCCTTCCAGGCTGTCGGGATCGACGTCGACGTCCAACCACTCGGCGCCGACCTCAGCCCGTACACGCTGGTGGTCGCTCCTCTGCTCTACGTCGTCGACGCCGCCACGCGGGACCGGTTGACCGGCTTCGTCGAGGGGGGCGGCCATGTCGTGACGACCTTCTTCTCCGGGATCGTCGACGAGAACGACCACGTGCACCTCGGCGGCTACCCGGGGGCGTTGCGAGAGCTGCTCGGGATCAGGGTCGAGGAGCTCGGCCCGCTGCTGCCGGGCGTGGAGATCGCCCTGTCCGGCGGTGGAACCGCGTCGACCTGGGCCGACCGGATCTCACTGGTGGACGCCCAGCCGGTCCTCAGCTATGCGGACGGGACAGCCGGGGTCACCCGTCGAACGGTCGGGTCCGGAAGTGCCTCGTACGTCGGCGCTCTGCTCGATCCAGCTTCGGTCCAGCGGGTGGTGCGTGAGCTGTCGTCCTTGGCAGGGGTGACTGCCTCGGTGGAACGCTCGGTCGTGCGCCGGGTTCGCGGCGACGGTGAGCGCCGGTTCGTGTTCCTGATCAACCAGTCCATCGAGCCGCGCAGCGCGGGCACCCAGCCGGGGGTCGACCTGCTCACCGGCCGCCAGGTCTCAGGCACGATCGAGCTGGAACCCTTTGGCGTAGCGGTAATCCGGCTCGACTGAAACCGCGCCCACCGCACGCCCCGCGCCCAGCGGCAATTCCCAGTAGTCTCGCCGACGACAACCGCCGCGTCGAGCCCGGAGAACCCATGACCGACCGCGACGCGAAGATCGCCGCCGCCAAGGTAGAGCTGGGCGAGGGGGTTCCGATCGTCTTCACCAGTCCGGTCAGCGTGCAGCGGGGCAGCTACGGCCGGGGGCTGATCGAGGGGTGGGCTCTGCCAATGCTGTGGATGTGGCGCAGGCAGTTGCATAAGGGGATCCGGTCCGCCGCAGGCGAAGCAATCGGAGTCCCGCTGCAGCAGTTCAACCTGTTGGTCGTCACCGACGACCGACTGCTGTTCTGGAGCGTGAAGCGGACGTGGCGGCGTGGCCGCCTACACCGGCACCCGCACCGGTTGTTGGGGCACGTCGACCGAGACGACGTGCGGGGCGTCACCAACAACACCATCGGCCGCGGCTGGCGCACCTGCCGGCTGACTCTGGGCAGCGGCGGCGAAGCCTCACTGCGCGTTCCCGCCACGCACCTTGACCAGTTGGTGGCCCTCTTCGGCCAGCCCGCTCGGGATCAGGCCTGAGCCGTAGCCTCGGCTGCCGTGGTGATCATCCCGGGACAGATGCA
>JAWWOL010000290.1:0-7412 GCA_033851695.1 Frankiales bacterium | reverse complement strand
CCGCGACGACCCGAGGAAACCACCTCGGGCCGTCGCGGCGGCAGGTCGGAACTAGTTGACGACCACCGCGGGGGAGGTCAGCCCGGCCGTGGTCCGGGCGAAGTTGCTGCCACCGTTGTCGCAGGTGTACGTGGTGTCCGTGGCGACGGTTCCGGTGCCACACGAGGTGAGCGCCCCGCCGTTGAAGCCGATCGACACGACAGATCCGGTGGTGTCGCCGGCCAGGACCAGGGTCACCGAGTTCACGTTGTCCCCGGCGCTGTTGAGGTTGTAGGCCATCGAGCTGACCGTTGCCCCGCTGATGGTGGTGCTGCCGTAGCCGACAACCTGGCTGGCAGGCTGGGTGTTGCTGGCGGTGAACGCCGACCCGCCGGCGGCGAGGGCCGCGATGCTGGCGGCGGCGAAGATGAAACGGGCGTGCTTGTGCATGGTGGATCCTCCTGGAAGTCGGTGGCCCGGCTGACCTCGTGGGTCCCGTGGCTTTGCGGCCCCGCCTCGCGACGGGTGTGCCTTTTCGCTTGCCCAACTGACATCGGTCCGGACATATGGGCTGGATACCACCAGACGGCGCAATCGTGGGCACTACTTTTGGACTAGCAACGATCCCCCGACCCGGCTCGGCCGCATCCGGTCACGCCGGGGCGCTTCATCCCTGACGACTCATGCCGACACAAACGGGACAGATGCCGGCAGGTCGAAGGGGGACGGGTGGTTTCCAGGCGTTGGCTGTACCTGTTCACGGGGTCGCTCATGGTCGCCCTGGTGTTCGGTGTGGCCGTACGGATCAACGAGCTGGACCGCTTCCTGGACGGGAAGCGTGACGGCGGGAGCATGCTGGCCGTCGTCAGCCTGTGCTGGCTGCTGCTGGTCTTCGTGGCCGCCGCAGGGCTTGCCCGGTCGCTGTTCACCGCCCGCCGCGACCTGTACCGGCGGGATCAGACGATCGCCGCCGCGGCGTCCACGACCCGTGACTGGCTGTGGGAGTCCGACACGCGTCATGCGTTCACCTATTGCAGTCGAGGCGTCGAGGAGCTGCTCGGCTATCGGCCGGAGGAGCTCATCGGCTCCGGACCGGACCGCCTGCTGGTCGAAGGCGAACGGGAACGCGTGAGAGACCTCCTCGGCCGCGCGATGGACGACGAAGGCGGCTGGGAGGCATTGGAAGCCGTCTGGCTGCACCGCGACGGTCACCCGGTCGCCCTCAACGGCTCGGCCGCGCCGATCCGCGACGAGTCAGGACGCGTGATCGGCTTCCGGGGGACCCGAGCCCGCGTCACCGACGCCGTCCGCGCCGAACGGGTCGCGGCCGCGACCCGAGACCGGCTGCAGAGCGTGCTCGCGACGTGCGAGGTCGACATCGCGCTGCAGCCGATCGTCAGCGTGCACAGCGGCCGTCTCGCCGGCGTCGAGGCCCTCGCCCGCTTTCGCGACGGCCGGGGTCCCGACGCATGGTTCCGGGATGCCCGCGAGGCAGGGCTGGCCAAGGAGCTCGACGCGCTGGCCTTCAACGCTGCGCTCAGTGCGTTCGCGGCGGTGCCGGAGCCCTGCTACCTGTCGGTCAACGCCAGCCCCGCGCTGATCATGGACGCCGACTTCGCGGCTCGGCTGCTCGACTCCCCGCTACCGCTGGACCGCCTGGTCATCGAGATCACCGAACACGTCGTCATCAGTGACTACGACATCCAGAACGAAGCACTCAAGTCCTTGCGGGAACGCGGGGTCCGGCTCGCCGTCGACGACACCGGCGCGGGCTATGCCTCGCTCAGCCACGTGCTGCAGCTGCGCCCCGACATCATCAAGGTCGACCGGTCACTGATCGCGGGACTGGCCACCGATCCGGCCCGGCGATCCCTCGTGACGGCCCTGGTCCTCCTCGCCATCGACATCGGCGCCACGGTCACCGGCGAAGGGGTCGAGGAGATCGCGGAGCTGGACATCCTGGCGACCTTGGGCGTCGGCTACGCGCAAGGCTTCCTTCTGGGCCGACCGACCGTGGTTCCCGCCGCCTGGAAGCGCTGGGCCGGCCAGACCTGGGGCAGCCACGTGGCGCCGAAGGCCTTGCCGGTCGCCGGGGCCTGAGCGAACCGTTCTCTGGTGCGAGAGGCGGGACTTGAACCCGCACGCCCTTGCGGGCACTGGATCCTAAGTCCAGCGCGTCTGCCATTCCGCCACTCTCGCCGCAGCCTCCAGTGTGCCCGAAACTACAGGCCGAGGTCGCGCCGCAGCTTGGCCACGTGACCGGTCGCCTTGACGTTGTACTGCGCCTGCTCGAGGTTGCCGTCGGCGTCGACGACGAAGGTCGAGCGCAGGACGCCGAGATAGCTCCGGCCGTAGTTCTTCTTCTCGCCCCAGGTCCCGTACGCGGTCAGCGCCGTGTGCTCCGGGTCCGACAGCAGCGGGAAGGTGAGGCCCTGCTCGTCGCGGAACTTCGCCAGTGCCGCCGGTCTGTCCGGGGAGATCCCGATGACGGCGACGCCGGCCGCAGACAGCGAGTCCAGGGAGTCGCGGAAGTCGCACGCCTGCGTCGTGCAGCCGGGCGTCGAGGCCTGCGGGTAGAAGTAGACGACGACGCGCCGGCCGCGGTACGACGACAGCGTCACGTCGTTGCCGTCGGCGTCGGGCAGGGTGAAGTCGGGCGCCGGATCGCCGGGCTGCAGCCGTACGGGCTCAGTGGTCATGCGTCCGACCGTACCCAACCGGGTACGGCAGCGGCAGGCAGGGCATGATCGGGACCACCACAGGCGGGGAGGAGTGGCTGTGCAGGCGATGACCGTCGTACCCGGCAAGATCGACAGCGCTGCCGTCGAGGACGTCCCGGAGCCGCCGGAGTCCGACGGCTCCATCCTGGTCACCGGCTTGTTGGTCGGCATCTGCGGCACTGACGTCGAGATCGCCAAGGACGGGTACGGCTGGGCGCCGCCTGGGCGTGACCGGCTCACCCTGTTCCACGAGTCGCTCGGCCGGGTGCTGGAAGCGCCGGCGGACTCGGGCTTCGCCACGGGCGACCTGGTCGTCGGCATCGTCCGCCGGCCCGACCCCGTGCCTTGCGAGCCCTGTGCCGCTGGCCAGTGGGACTTCTGCCGGAACGGGCGATACACCGAGCGCGGGATCAAGGAGCGAGACGGCTACGGGTCGCAGCGCTGGCGGATCGAGCCCGAGTTCGCCATCAAGCTCGACCCCACCCTCGGCGACCTCGGGGTGCTGCTCGAGCCGACCACCGTGGTGGCCACGGCCTGGGCGCAGGTCGACGCGGCGCTGGCCCGGGTGCACGACCGGCCGGAGAAGGTGCTGGTCACCGGCGCCGGGCCGATCGGCCTGCTGGCGGCGCTGATCGGGGTGCAGCGCGGCCTCGAGGTGCACGTGGTCGACCAGGTGACCGACGGGCCCAAGCCTCAGCTGGTCGCCGACCTCGGCGCCGCCTACCATGCCCTGTCGGTGCACGAGCTGGACATGAAGTTCGACGTGGTCATCGAGGCCACCGGTGTCGGCCAGGTGGTCTTCGACGCCATGACCACCACGATGCCGAACGCTGTCGTGGTCCTGACCGGCATCTCCTCCGGCACCCGCTCGATCCAGGCCGGCATCGATGCGCTCAACAAGGCGATGGTCCTGACCAACGAGGTCGTCGTGGGGTCGGTCAACGCCGGGCGCAAGGACTACGTGAGCGGCGCCGAGGCGCTCACCAGGGCCGACCCGGCGTGGCTCGCCCGGCTGATCACCCGCCGCCTACCGATGGACCAGTGGCGCACCGGCCTCGACCGCGAACCCGACGACGTCAAGGTGGTCGTCCAGATCGCCTGAGCTGCCGCCCAGTCCCGGAGAAACCACCCGACAGGAGAGCACACATGCAGCGCGAACCGGCCGAGATCGAGCGCGAGATCGAGCTGACCCGGGTCTACCTGGCCGACACCGTCGATGCCATCGCCCACAAGGTCAGTCCCAAGGCGGTGGCCGGCCGGACGATGACCAAGGTCAAGGAAACCGTCAGCGCCCTGACCTCGGGCGGCGTGGAGACGTTCAGCACCAGACCGACGCCCGGTGTCGAGGGCAGCACGTACCAGGTCCGGCGCAAGCTCCGGCTCGACCGGGTCGGCATGGCCGCCGGCGGCCTGGCCGGTCTGGTGGGTCTGGTCGTCGCCGTACGCAAGTTCCGGCGCCGCTAGCCGTACGCCTGCCGTCCGCTGGCCTACGGTGGTAGCCATGACGACTCCCGTGCAACCGGGCCAGCTGACGTACGCATCCTCCCTGGTCGACCTGGTCGGTCTCACGCCGCTCGTCCGGCTCAACCGCGTGGTCGGTGCCCTGCCGCCGCTCGTCCTTGCCAAGGTCGAGTCGTTCAACCCCGGCGGGTCGGTCAAGGACCGCATCGCCCTTGCCATGGTGCAGGCGGCAGAGCAGAGCGGACAGCTCCAGCCCGGCGGCACGATCGTCGAGCCCACCAGCGGCAACACCGGGGTCGGCCTGGCCATCGTTGCGTCGCAGCGCGGTTACTCCTGCATCTTCGTGATGCCGGACAAGATGAGCAGCGAGAAGATCGCGGTGCTCCGCGCCTACGGCGCAGAGGTGGTGGTGTGCCCCACGGCCGTCGCTCCTGAGCACCCCGACTCCTACTACTCGGTGGCCCGGCGGCTGGCGGACACGACACCCGGCGGCTGGAGTCCCAACCAGTACGGCAATCCGCACAACCCCCAGGCGCACTACGAGACCACCGGGCCCGAGGTCTGGGAGCAGACCGGCGGACGGGTGACCCACTTCGTGGCCGGCATCGGGACCGGCGGCACGATCAGCGGGGTCGCCCGCTACCTGAAGGAGCGCAACCCTGCCGTCGTCATCGTCGGGGCGGACCCGGAGGGCTCGGTCTACTCCGGTGGCGACGGCCGGCCCTACCTCGTCGAAGGTGTGGGTGAGGACTTCTGGCCCGCGACCTACGACCCGAGCCTGGTCGATCGGGTGGTGGCGATCAGCGACAAGGACTCGTTCCTGATGACCCGGCGGCTGGCCCGCGAGGAGGGCCTGCTGGTGGGCGGGTCCTGCGGCCTCGCGGTCGCTGCCGGCCTGCGGGTGGCCGCCGAGCTCGGTCCCGACGACGTGATGGTCGTCCTGCTGCCCGACTCCGGCAGGGGCTACCTGTCCAAGATCTTCAACGACGACTGGATGGCCGACTACGGCTTCCTCACCCCGGACAAGACCAAGCCGGTGGTTGCGGATGTGCTGGGCCACAAGGGTTTGCAGATGCCCGAGTTCGTCCATGTCCACCCGGACGAGACCGTCGGCCAGGCGATCGAGATCCTGCGCGAGTACAGCGTCTCGCAGATGCCGGTGGTCAAGGAGGAGCCGCCGGTGAAGGCGGCCGAGGTGGTGGGCTCCGTGGTCGAGCGGCACCTGCTCGAGGAGCTGTTCCACGACCGGGCCCGTCTGGACAGCCGGCTCGGTGACCACATGTCGCCGCGGCTGCCGATGATCGGTGCCGGCGAGGCGGTCGGGGCTGCGATGGCGGCCCTCGAGGTCGCGGACGCGGTGGTGGTCCTGGACGACGGGCTGCCGGTCGGTGTCATCACCCGCCAGGACCTGCTCGGGTTCCTCGCCGCGCGGGGGAGCGAGCATGTCTGACCCGCAAGGGTTCGAGACCAGGGCGATCCATGCCGGGCAACCACCGGAGCCGGTCACGGGTGCCGTCGTCACACCGATCTTCCAGACCTCGACCTTCGCCCAGGCCGCCGTGGGGGAGCACACCGGCTACGAGTACTCCCGATCCGGCAACCCCACCCGGGCCGCACTCGAAGAATGCCTGGCAGCGTTGGAGAGTGGCTCGCGCGGACTGGCCTTCGCGTCCGGTCTCGCCGCCGAGGACTGCGTCATCCGTACGGTCTGCAGGCCCGGTGACCACGTCATCATCCCCAACGACGCCTACGGTGGCACCTACCGGTTGTTCGCCGCCGTGGCCGAGCGATGGGGAGTGGCCTACACGGCGGTCGACCAGACCGATCTCGAAGCCGTCCGCTCAGCCGTCCGCCCGCAGACCCGGGTCCTCTGGTGCGAGACGCCGACCAACCCGCTGCTCAACATCTCGGACATCGCGGCCCTGGCCGGGCTCGCCCACGCGTCCGACGCCCTGCTCGTCGTCGACAACACCTTTGCCTCCAGCTATCTCCAGCAGCCGCTGACACTGGGAGCCGACGTCGTGGTGCACTCGACGACCAAGTACATGGGCGGGCACTCCGACGTGGTCGGTGGCGCGCTGGTCGTCGGGCACCCCGACCTGGGCGAACGCCTTGCCTACCACCAGAACGCGCTCGGCGCCGTCGCCGGTCCGTTCGACGCCTGGCTCGTGCTCCGCGGCATCAAGACCCTGGCCGTACGGATGGACCGGCACTGCGGCAACGCCCGCAGGGTCGCCGACCACCTCGGCAGTCACCCGTTGGTTCAGCGGGTGCTCTACCCCGGGCTGCCCGATCACCCGGGGCACGACCTCGCGTGCCGGCAGATGAAGGACTACGGCGGCATGGTGTCGGTGCTGATGGCCGACGAAGAGGCAGCGGTGTCGCTGTGCAACCGAACGAGGCTGTTCACGCTGGGTGAGTCGCTCGGTGGAGTCGAGTCGCTGATCGAGCACCCGGCCCGGATGACCCACGCCAGTGCCGCCGGATCGCCGTTGGCGGTGTCTCCCCGGCTGGTGCGGCTCTCGGTCGGTATCGAGAGCATCGAGGACCTGTTGCGTGACCTGGACCAGGCGCTGGCCGGTTAGAGCCAGAACGTGTCATGGCGGAGGAAGAACGCCTCTCGTTCCTCGTCGGTCATGCGCCCCGCCTCCGCGACCCGTTCGAAGTAGTCCTCGCGCGGTGCTCCGGGGGTGAACAACAGGAGCATCGACGCCGGCTCACCCGACTCGTTCCGGAAGCCGTGGATGCCGCCCTGTGGCACGTAGAGGAAATCGCCTGGTACGGCGTCGATCCAGCGTTCACCGTCATAGAGCCGGACCGTGCCGGCCAGGACGAAGAACGACTCCGAGATGCTCCGGTGGAAGTGTGGGTCGGGGCCGCTGGGCGGCCGCCCCATCTCCCAGCGGTAGAGGCCGAACTGTCCGCCGGTCGAGGCGCCGGTCGTCAGGTAGTGGGTCTCGTTGCCGCTCGGATGGGACAGCTCCGGCGCATGGTCGACAGGGCGGAACACCGCGCTGACAGCGGGGTCCGCCTCCGTATAGAGATCAGGCGGGTAGCTCATGCCCGGATCGTACTCAGCTGTATGGCCGCGATCTGGCCGTCGCCCGTGCGCACCTGGGTCACCCGGAACCGGCCGGAGACGTCACGCCCCTGGCGCCGGCTGCACTGATGCTCCTTTCAACGGGTGCGCTTGCGGGGGAGGAGTGCGCCTGCGGCGATCAGCCAGAGCAGTGCGGGGAAGCGGCCAACCGG
>JAWWOL010000244.1:0-6347 GCA_033851695.1 Frankiales bacterium | reverse complement strand
TCACCCCGCCCGCCGGCGTCACGCTGGCCAACCCGCCGTTCGTCAACGACAACCTGGGCTCGCCGGCGGCCGGCGACACCACCGCCGGAGTCGAGCGGGTGCAGCCGCTGTTCCACCTGTTCAACGGTGACCTCTGCTACGCCAACCTGGCGACCGACCGGGTCCGCACCTGGTCGGACTTCTGGGAGAACAACACCCGCAGCGCGCGCAACCGGCCGTGGATGCCGTCGGCCGGCAACCACGAGATCGAGGCCGGTAACGGCCCGCTCGGCTTCGCGGCCTACCAGACCTACTTCTCGGTGCCGGACACCGACGGCCAAACCGCTGACACCAAAGGACTCTGGTACGCGTTCACGGTCGGCTCGGTCCGCGTCATCAGCATCAGCAACGACGACGTCTGCCTGCAGAACGCCGGCGACGTCTACAACCGCGGCTACTCCGGCGGAGCCCAGAAGGCTTGGCTGGAAAGGGAACTGGCGCAGGCCCGGCAGCACGGCGACATCGACTGGGTCGTCGTCACGATGCACCAGGTCGCGATCAGCACGGCCGACAAGTTCAACGGCGCCGACCTCGGCATCCGCCAGGAGTGGTTGCCGCTGTTCGACAAGTACGGCGTCGACCTGGTCGTGTGCGGGCACGAGCACCACTACGAGCGCTCACACCCGATCCGTGGCCAGCAGGCCAATGCGACGCTGACCCCGGTCCCGGCGGGCACCCGTACCGACGTCATCGACACCACCAAGGGCACCGTCCACATGGTGCTCGGCGGTGGTGGCACGTCGGCGCCCTCCAACGGGCTGCTGTTCAACCCGCCGCAGTGCCGGGTCATCACCTCCGTCGGCAACCTCGACCCGGTGACGCACAAGCACGCGCCGGTGTACACCCTGGAGGACGCGCCCTGGTCCGCCGTACGGGATGCGGCGAAGGCGTACGGGTTCGCCTCCTTCACCGTCGATCCGGGCACTCGCCGGTCGGGCACGACGTCGATCGCGGTGACCTACTACGAGGTGTCGGGTCCGGACGGCGCGCTGACCCCCTTCGAGACGTTCACCCTGCGCCGGCCCCGCAGCGACGCCTGAACGGTCAGGGTGTGAGTGAGCGCCAGCGCGCCTTGAGCAGGTCCACCATCGGTCCGATGCCCAGCGCCACCAGGAAGGTGCCCACGCCGAACGTCGCCCCGAGCAGCCAGCCGGTCAGCGTCGCGGCGGTCTGCACGACGGAGTAGCTCCAGCGGAACGGGACCCTGGGCTCGGTCGTGAGCGCCAGCCCCTCGGCGGGACCGGCGCCCGTCCCGGTCGCGAGGTAACCGGCCACGCCGACTGCCAGGATGGGCAGTGCGGCGGCGAGGTAGACCGTCCGGAGCCACAGGGAGCCGGGCTCCGAGACGGCGGCCAGCCCGGCGGAGACGGTCACACCGACGACGACCGGCTGGACCAGCGTGCCCCAGCCCGGCCGGCGGCCGCGCACCCAGCTGACGGCCACGAAAGCGGCGCCCACGAGCACGTTCATCACCCAGAACGCGACCCCGGTCGTGACGTGCAGACCGTTGACCAGCATCGAGTAGCCGTCGGAGCCGAGGTGCGCGGCCAGCAGCAGCACCACGCCGAAGCCGAGCACCACGCACGAGCCGACGAGCTGGCCGAGCTGCCGAGGCGTCATCGCGCTCATCATGGCACTTTCGGTCCAAGGTGCGGCAGGTCCTGCCCGGGGGCACAGTGGGCAGGTGAGAGTGCTGCTGACCGGGGCGACCGGCTACATCGGAGGACGGCTGGCGCCACAGCTTGTCGACTCCGGACACGAGGTGGTCTGCTTCACCCGCGACGGCGACCGGCTGCGCGACGTGCCGTGGCGGGACCGGGTCGAGGTGGTCGAGGGTGATGTGCGGGACGAGCTCGCTGTACGCCGGGCGTTCGAGGGGGTCGACGCGGCCTACTTCCTCATCCACTCCCTGGGCACCGGCCCGAGGTTCACCGATCTCGACCGCCAGGCGGCGCAGACGTTCGCCGCCGCAGCGGGCAAGGCGGAGCTGCAGCGCCTGGTCTACCTCGGTGGGTTGATCCCGCAGAATGCCGAGCTGTCAGCACATCTGCGGTCCCGGGCTGAGGTCGGCGAGATCCTGCTGGGGTCCGGGGTGCCGACAGTGGAGCTGCGCTCGGCGGTCATCATCGGCTCGGGCTCGGCGTCCTTCGAGATGCTGCGCTACCTCACCGAGCGGCTGCCGGCGATGATCACGCCCAAGTGGGTCCGCTCTCGGGTGCAGCCGATCGCGATCCGGGACGTGATCCGCTACCTCATCGGCTGTCTCGAGCTGCCGCCCGACGTCAACCGGTCGTTCGACATCGGCGGGCCGGACCTGCTGTCCTACGCCGGGATGATGCAGCGCTATGCCGCCGTGGCCGGCCTTTCCCCACGGGTCATCCTGCCCGTGCCCGTCCTGACCCCGAGGCTGTCGAGCCACTGGGTCGGCCTGGTGACCCCGGTCCCCAACGGCATCGCCCGGCCCCTGGTCGAGTCGCTGCGCAACGAGGTGGTGGCCGGCGACCACGACATCGCCGAGTACATCGAGGATCCGGCCGGGGGACTGTTGCCCTTCGACGAGGCGGTTCGCCTTGCCCTGCAGCGGATCCGCGACGCCAACGTCACGACGAGGTGGTCGTCGGCGGCCTGGCCGGATGCTCCTTCGGACCCGCTGCCGAGCGACCCCGACTGGGCCGGCGGGTCGCTCTACGTCGATGACCGTACGAGTAGCGTGCGCGCCAGCAGGGACGAGCTCTGGGCCATCATCGAGTCGATCGGCGGCGAGACCGGCTGGTACTCCTGGCCTTTGGCCTGGTCCGTCCGCGGCTGGCTGGATCGCTCCGTCGGCGGTGCTGGCCTGCGCAGGGGCAGGCGGGACCCGAAGCGGCTCTACGTGGGAGAGTCGCTGGACTTCTGGCGGGTCGAGGAGATCGAGCGCGGCCGGCTGCTGCGGCTGCGGGCCGAGATGAGGGTGCCGGGGCTGGCCTGGCTCGAGCTGTCGATCGACGACGGTGAGGAGGGGACGGTCACCTACCACCAGCGTGCCGTCTTCCATCCGCGCGGGCTGCTCGGGCACCTCTACTGGTGGTCCGTCGCGCCGTTTCACGGGCTGGTCTTCGGCGGCATGCGGCGCAACATCGCCGCGGCGGCCGAGCGACTCAGTAGCGGGGGGCGGCCGCCCGCTCCAGCTGAGGCCGGGCGACGAGCAGGTAGATGAGCGCTCCGATGAAGTGACCGAGGAGGACGACCAGCAGCCAGAGCACCTTGTTCTGCCCGGCGGCGGTGTACTGCTGGTCCGGCCGGCGCAGCACGTCCACGAGGGCCCACAACCAGAACACCGTGCCGGCCAGTCCGACGACGAGGAACACGAGCACCAGCACGGCGAAAATCCCGGTTGCGGCAGACATCGCAATCCCCCTCGATCGGCTGCCGGGATCCTCTCACAACCGCGCGTCCGCAAGCGGACGCCCGCAGCAGGCGATACGGTCGCGCCGTGACCGACTCCACCGTCCCGAAGGCGCTCCCCGGCACGCACCCCCGGCGCAAGCGCCGCCCCGGCTTCGTCTGGGAGCTGATCGGCTGCGCCCAGCACGGCCACGCCCTGGTCGGAACGCGGTCAGCGACCCTCGACCCGGCTGACCCGCACCTGGCCCGGGAGATGCAGGGCATCCGCTGGCACCGTTGCCTGCGCTGCGATGCCTGGCTCCCGGTCGCGCCACCGACCGCTCCGGAGCGCGACGAGCTGCCGAGCAGGGACGAGATCGAGCTGCCCCTGCGCGGTCGTCCGCTGCGGGACCGCTACGTGCTGCGCGTCATCGCGGTCGACCGGGCGCTGCACTTCTTCCTGCTGGTGCTGGTCGTCGTCGGCCTGCTGCTGCTGGCCGTCCACCGTTCGCGCTACCAGGCCGACGTGACCAGGCTGATCAACGACTTCCAGGCCGGCACCGGCGGCCCGCAGGGCGACACCGGCCACGGACTGCTCGGTGAGTTCCGCAAGCTGACCGACATCAGCACCACCCACCTGTACGAGGGAGCAGCGGCGGCCGCCGCGTACGCGATCCTCGAGGGCGCGGAGGCCTTCGGCCTGTGGTGGGGCCGGCGCTGGGCGGAGTACCTCACCTTCCTCGGCACGATCGCCCTGCTGCCGCTGGAGATCTACGAGCTGAGCAACAAGGTCTCCGTGCTCAAGCTGTTCACACTGGTGCTCAACCTGGCCATCGCCTTCTACCTGCTGTGGGCAAAGCGGCTGTTCGGTCTCCGCGGTGGGGGAGCCCACGAGCTGGCGGTGAAGGAGTACGACTCCGGCTGGGCCGCCGTCGAGCGCCTCTCGCCGGAGGCGTTCGCCACCGCCGACTCGGGCTTCCGCGACCCGTACAGCGAGGTCGTCGAGCACCGCGCCGGGGAAAGCTGACCCAGCGACTGGGAATCACCCGCGGTGGCGGTGAACCGACCCGGGCCCATGATCGTGATCACTGACAAGGACACGTGCGCGTGTCGACGCTCCCTGCACCGGAGGTTCCCACGTGGACTCGACCACCAGCACGCCGACCGCACCCACCGAGGCGCACGGCGCCTGCCTGCCGGAGCACTGCGCCACCCGGCGCTCGGTCCTGATCGGTGCCGGCGTCCTCGGCGTGGCTGCCCTCGCTGCGTGTGGGGGCAAGAGCTCGAGTGGGGCGGCACCGACGTCGTCGGGTGCCGCGGCCGACGGGGCGCTGGCCCAGCTCTCCGACATCCCGGTAGGCGGCGCCGTGGCGGCCAAGGCGAACGGCAAGCCGATCATCATCGCTCAGCCCACGGCCGGTCAGGTCGTGGCGTTCAGCGCCATCTGCACCCACATGGCCTGCACCGTCGCGCCGTCGTCGTCGGGCAAAGAGCTTGACTGCCCGTGCCACGGGAGCAAGTACAACGCGACGACCGGCGCGGTCATCGCCGGTCCTGCGCCCAAGCCGCTGCCGGCGTTCGCGGTCAAGGTTGCCAGTGGAGCGGTCATCGTCGCCTGACGCAGGCGTCCCTGAGCCGAGAGTCACTGAGCCGAGAGTCCTTGCCCAGCAGGGGTTCTCGGCTCAGTGGGCGTTAGGCGCGCCGTAGCGCAGACCGTCCATCAGCAGGCCCACCAGGCGGTGCGCCTGCTCCTGCCAGTCCGGCTGGTCACTGACCATGCACACCCCGCCGATCGCGCGGAGCAGGTCGGCGGGCGCCACGTCGGCCCGGATCTCGCCGTCCGCGGCGGCTGCACCGACCAGCGTCTCCATGGTCGTACGCAGCCGGTTGTGCACGTGGGTGAAGAGCTCGGCATTGCCGTCGGCGGCCTGCTTGAGGGTCGAGGCCAGTCCGCGCTTCGTGGCCACGTAGCCGACGAACGTCGTCAGCCACAGCTCGAGGGCCCTGGCCGGCCGGTGTGTCCTGAGCAGCTGGGCGGCCTCGTCGCACATGGACTCGACGCCGCGACGGTAGGCGGCCTCGACCAGTGCCTCGCGGGTGGGGAAGTGCCGGTAGAGGGTGCCGATGCCGACGCCTGCCCGCTTGGCGACGTCCTCGAGCGAGGTGTCGGTCCCGTGCAGGGTGAACGCCGCCGCGGCGGCCTCGAGCAGCGCGTCGCGGTTGCGCTGGGCATCGGCTCGCAGGGCCTTGGCCTTGTGCTCGGCAGTGCCCTGAGCCGGGTCGGGAGACGTCGAGGTCGACGTGGTCGTCGTAGTCATCGCACTTCCTCCTCGCATCGGCCCCTGGAATTCGCTTGATAACCGGAGGCAGCCTCCGTATAGTTAACGGAGGCGCCCTCCACTTGACCCATCATCCCTCCAGGAGGCCTGGAATGACAAGTACCTCCCTCGCCGACCGCGGCTCACTGACGGAAGCCTCCCCCCGTCGCCGCGCGGCCCTCGCCGTGATCCTCATCGCGCAGCTCATGGTGGTGCTCGATGCCACGATCGTGAACATCGCGCTGCCCAAGATCCAGACCGCGCTGTCCTTCTCGCGTACCGACCTGTCCTGGGTGCTCAACGCCTACTCGCTGACCTTCGGTGGCCTGCTGCTGCTGGGAGCCCGCAGCGGTGACCTGTTCGGCCGCCGGCGGGTCTTCCTGGCCGGCATCGCGCTGTTCACGGTCAGCTCGCTGGCCGGCGGCTTCACCACGTCGAGCACCCTGCTGCTCGCCGCCCGTGCCGCTCAGGGCGTCGGCGCGGCCTTCGCCTCGCCGTCAGCGCTCGCCCTGCTGATGGTCATGTTCAAGGACGGTGCCGAGCGCACCAGGGCCATCGCCGCCTACACCGCCGTGTCCATCGGCGGCAGCGCGGTCGGCCTGGTCGCCGGCGGCATGCTGGTCCAGT
>JAWWOL010000219.1:0-2638 GCA_033851695.1 Frankiales bacterium | reverse complement strand
AGGGTCAGCGAGCCGAGCCCGGGGCCGACCTCACAGACGACGTCGCTACGGTCGAGCTCGGCGGCCTTGACGATCCGGCGCACGGTGTTGGCGTCGTGGACGAAGTTCTGGCCGAGGGTCTTGGTCGGCCTCAGGCCGAGGCCGGCGGCGAGGGCCCGGACCTCGGCCGGCCCGAGCAGCCCGTCCGGCCCGTCGGCGGCAGGCGAGGTCAGAGGTTGTGTCCGCAGGACGGCCAGGGTGAACGACCCTGCTGGGCGTAGAGCAACTTGGCCCGGTAGGTCTGCTCGGCGGACGAGGCGTCGCTTGGCCGGCCGGTTCCGCCGACGGACTGCCACGTGCCGAGACTGAACTGGTAGAGGCCGTAGTAGCCCCCGTCGATGAGGTGTGGGTTGCCGCCGGACTCGCACTGGGCGAGTGCCGCCCAGTTGAGCCCTGCGCCCTTGGAGGTCGTCGGCGTGGCGGCGGTCGACGTGGAGGTCGCCGGCCTGGTGGTGGCGGTCGTGTGCTGCACGACCGGGGCAGCCACGGCCGCCTGGAGCACCACGGGCTTGGGTTTGGTCCCGTAGTGCAGGACCCTCGGCTTGGCCGCGACGACCCGCTCCTGGAGCAGCTTGCGCAGCACCACGGTGCCGTCGTCCTTCTCGATCCCCCAGAGCCGGTAGTGCATCCCGGTCTTCCCGTCGTGGGCCAGCTGGATCTTGCCCACCGTCAGGTGGGAGTCAGCGACCTTGACGGTCGGGATGCCGATCTTGTTCCGCTGCAGCCACTGGAGCCTGGCGACGCGGGTGACCGACACCGTCGTGGCACTGGTCGGGTAGCTGTCCAACGAGGTCGACAGCACGTCGTACGGGCCCAGCGCCACGCCCTGCTCGGTGAGCAGCTGGGCGACCGTTGCCGCAGTGGTGGTCACCGTGGACGCGCGGCCGCCGACGACGAGCGAGACCCGCTGCGGCAGCCGTACGGTCAGCGAGAGGCCGCTCATCGGGATCGACCGCGAGCGGCTGGCGGAGACGTAGGCACCGTCGAGGCGCAGCCCGAGGGAGTCCACGGCGTCCGCGAGATCGGCCTGCGTCGTCCACAGGGTCTTCTGGACGCCGTCGAGGGTGAGCGACAGCTGGCGGCCCCTGGCGACCACGATGCGTGACCCGTCGTGGAGCGCGACGCCGAGGCCGGGGGCGACCACGTCGTGCGGGCCGACGGTGAGGCCGGCGCGGTGCAGCGCAGACGCGACGCTGCCGCCGAACGTGTGCAGCGTGCGGGTCTGTCCGTCGGCGGCGATCGTGACCGTCTTGTCGGCGAGGCTGTAGCCGAGGCAGCCGGCGGCCATCGCCGCGAGGACGGCGGAGCGGGCGACCAGGACGACGGGACGGCGCGGCAGGGCTCGCACGTCTCGCTCCTCTCCGCCGGGTGCCTCGGGCCGGTCTTGGCCTCTCGGGACCCTAGCGGGACCTCACGCTCCGTGGCAATCCGGGCCCCCGCCGCAGACGGCGACAAACCGTGACATTCGGCGGCCGATTCGGGCGCCCACCGGCCTCACCAGGCGCCGAATACCCGCTCGCTGTTGGCCCCCAGGGCGGTGCACATCCGCTCGAGGTCGACGCCGGCCACCTCGGCCATTGCACGCACGGTGACCGGGATCAGGTAGGGAGCGTTGGCCGCCCCGCGGTGCGGTGCTGGGGTCAGGAACGGCGCGTCGGTCTCGACCAGCAGCAGGTCCAGCGGCGCCGTGGCGATCGCGTCGCGGAGGTTTTGCGCGTTCTTGAAGGTCATGTTGCCGGCAAAGGACAGGTAGTAGCCGGCGTCGGCACACACCCGGGCCATCTCCGCGTCGCCGGAGTAGCAGTGGAACACCGTACGGTCCGGCGGGCCTTCCTCCCGCAGGATCCGGAGGACGTCGGCGTGGGCATCCCGGTCGTGGATGACCAGCGCCTTGCCCGACTCCTTGGCGATCGCGATATGCCGGCGGAACGAGTGCTGCTGCTGCTCCGGGCTCGCGGTCTCCCGGAAGTAGTCCAGCCCGGTCTCCCCGACCGCGCGTACGTCCGGCAGTCCCGCCAGGCGGGCGATCTCGTCCAGCGCCTCGTCGGTGGACAGGAACGCCTCGTTGGGGTGGATGGCCACCCCGGCGTAGACGTCCGGGTGGGCGGCGGCCGCGTCGGCCGACCACTGCGACGTCGCGACGTCGACCCCGATGGTGACCACCCGGCGTACCCCGACCGCCTGCGCGGCGGCGACCACGGCGGCCACCGCCTCATCGGTCGCGTGGCCCATGATGTCGAGGTGGCAGTGGGCGTCGGCCACCTCGACCGGCAGCGGCTCCGGCGCCGCGGGTGCGCCCTCGGCCCGCACGGCGACTCCTCCTCGCCTGCTCACGCCTGGGACTCCCCGGCCGGGCGCATCCGGTCCAGCTCCTCCTCCACCACCGACGGGTCCAGCTTTTTGAACAGCGGCGTGGGCATGGCGAGCGGTGCCCCCACGCGTACAGGGGTGGACTCCCAGCGGGCGCCGGTCTCGTAGTCGCCCATCAGGACCGGGTAGGAGAAGCCGCCCTCCTCGTCGACCTCGCGCAGCTCGGGCATCGGGGCGAAGACGCCCTCGCCGCCGAGCATCGCGTGCACCTGCTGCGAGGAGTTGGGCA
>JAWWOL010000209.1:0-3927 GCA_033851695.1 Frankiales bacterium | reverse complement strand
GAGCGTCACGACGGCGTTGAGCAAGCTCAGCGTCCCGCGCAACACGCACGTCACCTTGCGGGGGCAGGTCTCCTACGCAGCGGTCGGGAGGACGGTCTTCCGGCAGCGGTGGTACGCGAACGCCTGGCACACCGGCCCGGGCGCCAAGGTGTCGGCTTCCGGGCGCTACAGCTTCACCGTCGTCCCTACGGTGAAGGGCAAGACCAAGTTGCGCGTGATCCTCGGTTCCAAGGCCGGTCTGGTCGGTTCGGTCTCTCCGACGGTCGTGCTCAACGTCCGTTGATCTTCAAGGGTTTTTCCCTGCCGGAGAACGGCTGACCGAGCGCCCGGCCGCTGCCATACTGACGCTCCGTCACGCCCCCGAGGAGGCACGCCATGCGCAGGCTCCTGTTGATGCTCGGGGCGGTGGCGATGCTCGCTCCGGCTTCGGCGGTGGCGTCATCCGGGGTCACGGCGGCTCCGTCGTCGACCGCTCTCGGCGACGTGCCCATCGGCTGCGTGGGCGCGGCGGCCTCCTTCACCGGCCAGGCCTACTGCCTGGACGGCAACCACGCCGATGCCTTCGGGATCCCGAAGAATGCTCAGACCGACCAGACGATCGCCTTCGGTGAGCTGCAGCTCAACGGCTGGCAGGTGCCGACCCGGTGCAACGGCAACGGCACCTCCGGCAAACGTGAACAGCTGGTCTACGTACACGTCCAGGGTGCGCCGGACATCTCGGCCACGGCCATCCCGTTCCTGCAGCAACGGCTCGTCCCCGGCGCGAACGGCGTGTTCGAGCACACCACCGGCGGGAAGCGGGCCGTCCGCTGGGTGACCAGGAAGACGACGGCCGGCTGCATCCCGACCGTGCTCAAGGTGACCGTCCCCAGGTCGGCCAACGTGTCGGGCTTTCCGTTCTACAACATCGGCAATGCCGTGCTGAACGCCGTCGGCGGTCCCAAGGCCAACCGGTCCTACCTGGTGATGGTCGACCAGACCGACGCCTACTACGACTGCGGACTGGGCCAGGTGCGACAGGACGCGCGTCCGGGTGCGACCAACCGGAACGACACCGGCGGTGCGTTCGCGATGGTCTGGGCGAACTGCTGGACCGGCCTGATCGCCGCGCACGAGCTGACCCACACGATGGGTGCCGTCCAGCCCGGTGCACCCCACCACACCAACCTCGGTCACTGCTGGGACGGCCGGGACGCCATGTGCTACGCCGACGGCAGTCCCCAGCAGCAGAAGCTGGTCTGCAAGAAGCCGGACGACTTCCGCAAGCTCGACTGCAACGGGGACGACTACTTCGCGCTGTATCCCAAGCCGGGCTCCTACCTGGCCAAGCACTGGGACAGTGCCAGCTCGCAGTTCCTCATCAACTCCAAGCCGACGGTCCTGCCGACCCAGCCGGGCAAGCCCACCGACGTCAGCGTGACGATGGTCGACGCCACCCACGTGCGCGTAGCGTGGAAGGCCGGCGTGACCAAGCACGGAGCCTTGACGTCGTGGACGGTGCTCGTGGGAGCCTCGGCGGGCGGCACCCAGTCTGAGGATGGTGTCAGCTACCCGATCACCGACTCGGTGCGCCAGGTCAAGGTCAGCGGCAAGGTGCGCTCGGCGCTGATCACGGTCAAGCCCAACGTGACGCAGGGTTTCGCGGTCCACGCGAACAACGCCTCGGGGGACGGGCTCACCTCAGCGATCGCGACCGGCGGCGCCGGCAGTGCGCCGTCGGCTGTCACGGCCACGTTCACTCCTGACGCCGACACCCCGCAGAGCGGCCAGCTGTCCTGGACCGGAGGCGCCAGTGCCGGGGGAGTCACGACCTGCACCGCGGTGCTGGTCAACGGGGCCCGCGTCGGCTACGCCGGTCCAGTCGACAGCACGACCGACCCGGCCGGGTACTGCGCGAGTGACTTTTCGCCCTACCCGGTCCCCTCGCTGGCCTCGACCGACGTGCTGCAGGTCCTGTCGCGCAACGCCTTCGGCCGGACGGTCGTGACCGTAGCCCATCCCTAGGGGGCGCTGAACAACACCCGCTGGCTGTCGCAGACGAAGTCGTTGCCATCGATGGTCCCGGTCCGGCGGACGTGCAGTGCGCCGGTGAGGTGGTGGCCGGCTCCGACGAACTGGCCGGTGATGGTCGCGTCGAGGTGCCCTGAGCCGCCGGTGGAGGCGAGGTGGGCGGTGAACTTGCCGTGGGCGATCTTCACCTGGGTCGACAGGTGCTCCGGATAGAGGAAGTGGACCGCGGTGTCGGCACGGTAGTGGCAGACGTCCCACGCCCCAGCGCTGAGCACGTTCGACGCCTTGGGCTTGGTGACCAGCGTCGCGGCCCAGCCTTGGTGCGTGACCGCGCGATAGGTGCCGCCCGTACGCTGCGGCGTCACCTTGCCGGTCGGGGTGGCCGGCGCCTTGTGCAGCGCCAGGGTGGCGGTCACCGTGCAGGCATGAGCAGCGGAGACGGGCGTCAGCGCGTACGTCAGCGTCGCGCTGGCGGTGGCCGCGTCGGCGGAGAACCGGCCGCGCAGCGTGCTGGTGATCCTGGCCCCGTCCGGTGCCGCCCTCACCTGCGTACCGCTGAACGTGCCGTCGGTGCCGAGGGTGACGCCGACCGGATCGATGCCGCCGGGGCCGATGAACATGGCCGTGTCGGTGGCGCACAGGTCGCCGTGGAAGTGCCCGCCGAGAAAGGAGACCAGGCTGGCGCCGTCGAGCCCGACCCGTACGCTGACGGCTCCAGCGCCGGCGGCGTCCTCCTTCGCGCTCCCGATGTAGAGGACACCGGCGCGGGGGAGCACCCGGCTGGCGGCGTGCGAGGGCAGCGCGGGGACCGCCAGCAGGGCTGAGGTGCAGGCGAGGACGACGGCGGTACGGGCTCGGTGGTGCAGGCGCATCGGGTCACTTCCGGTGGGGGCGGGCGGCTCCTCGAACGTACCCGAGCCGCCGCCCGCGCGGGGCCGTACGCCCTGCGCGAACGACCGGCATATGGCCGCGCCCAGGTCGTTGAGTTCGGACATGACAGACCAGGAAGCACTCGACGCCTACTCAGCGGCGGTGATCCACGTCGCGGACACGGTCCTGCCCAGCGTGGCCAGCCTTCAGGTGCGTGGTCCTCGCGGAGCCGGCTCCGGCAGCGCGAGCGTGCTCACCGCCGACGGGTTCCTGCTGACCAGCGCCCACGTGGTGGAGGGGGCCGAACAGGCGCTCGCCTCGTTCGCGGACGGTTCGGAGGCGATGGCCGACGTCATCGGGCGCGACGCCCTGTCCGACCTCGCGGTGCTGCGGGCGCGCGGCGAGGTCCCTGCGCCGTTGGTGCTCGGGGACGCCTCGAAGCTCCGGGTCGGACAGCTGGTCGTGGCGCTGGGCAACCCGCTCGGCCTGGCGGGCAGCGTGACCGCCGGCATCGTCTCGGCACTCGGCCGGTCGCTGCCCACCCGCACGGGCCGGGTCGTCGACGAGGTCATCCAGACCGACGCGGCCCTCAACCCCGGCAACAGTGGCGGCGTGCTCGCGGACAGCGCCGGGCGCATGGTCGGGGTCAACACCGCGGTCGCCGGCATCGGCGTCGGGCTGGCCGTGCCGATCAACGGCAGCACCCGGCAGATCATCACGACGCTGATGACCCGCGGGCGGGTACGCCGCGCCTGGTTGGGCATCGCGGGCAACCAGATGGCGCTGCCGCCCGCGCTTGCCCGCAAGACCGGACGCCGTACGGGACTCGGCGTGGCCGCTGTCGTCGCGGGCAGCCCGGCCGCCGATGCCGGACTGCGCCAGGGTGACATCGTCCTGATGGTCGACGGGGAGCCGGTCGTGACCAGCACGGCCGTGCAGCGGCTGATGGTCGAGGGCGCGATCGGACGCCGGCTGGAGATCACCGCCTGGCGCAACGGGGCCCTGGTGGACGTGGTCGCCGTGCCGCGCGAGCTCGCCGACGCCTGA
>JAWWOL010000118.1:0-2922 GCA_033851695.1 Frankiales bacterium | reverse complement strand
AGGTCGACCAGCTCGAAACCCAGTGCGCGGGCCAACGCCTGCGCGACCTGGGCCTCGGTCGCCAGGCCCATGTCGACGATGACCGACCCGACGCGTCGGCGGGGCTGGCCGGGCGGCGTCGCTGCCTGCTCGTCGAGGGCGAGCTGGAGCTGTTCCGGCGTGATCACCCTTGAGCTCACGAGGACCTCACCGATGCGCCGGCGGCGCGGGGCTGACTCGTGTGCCTTCGTGGCGGCTGCCTTGAGCTCCGGGGTGTCGTACAGCATGGCGTTGCGCTGTGACGGGGGAACGATCGACATGGTTCTGTTCTCGGCGGGTTCTCACCGTTCGCACATGGTCAGACGTGACTAAGCGGCCGCGGCCGGTCGGCACTCGGGTCTGACCCGGCCGGTGGGCGCCTGCCACGCGTCAGCGGGCGCGGCGGCCCAGCCGGTCCGGCGCCAGCAGGACCACGGCGCGGCCCTCGAGCCGGAGCCAACCGCGCGCGGCGAAGTCGGCCAACGCCTTGTTGACGGTCTCCCGCGAGGCGCCGACCAGCTGGGCCAGCTCTTCCTGCGTGAGGTCGTGGTTGACCCGGATGCCGCCGGACTCGGTGTGCCCGAACCGGTCGGCGAGCGACAGCAGCGTCTTGGCCACTCTGCCAGGGACGTCGGAGAAGACCAGGTCCGCGAGAGCCTCGTTCGTACGGCGGAGCCGCTGCGCGAGGGCCTGCAGCAGCGCCGGTGCCACCTCGGGCCGGTCGGTGAGCCAGGGCCGCAGGGCGTCGTGCGGGAAGACCAGCAGCCGGCAGTCGGTCACAGCGGTCGCGCTGGCCGTACGAGGTGACGGGTCGAACAGGGAGAGCTCGCCGAACATCTCGTGCGGCCCCAGCACGGCGAGCATGTTCTCGCGCCCGTCGGGGGCGGACCGGGAGATCTTGATCTTGCCGTCCTCGATGACGTAGAGCGCGTCGCCGGTGTCACCCTCGGCGAAGACCACGCTGCCGCGGCTCACGGTCAGATGGGACAACGACGGGACCAGCGCCGCCGTTGTCTCCGGCCCGAGCGCCGCGAACAGCGCGACGCGGGCGAGTCCGTCCTCCACGGCGCTCAGTCTGCCGCAGGTGGGCCTGCAGTACGAGCGGAGCCGGCGGCATCGCGGACGATCAAGCGGAGTGCCGGCGCCGCCAGTAGCTGTCGAGGGCGGGGGCGAACCCCTGCTGCACGTAGGTCTCCACCTCGTCCGGCCGTGCGGACTCGAGGAATTCGAGCAGCTGCTCGCCGAGGGCGTCGCGGCGCAGCGGCCGCTCGACGCGGTCCATCAGCATCATCAGGCCCAGCAGCCCGAACGGGACCGCGAGCAGCGCGAACAGCATGCTTGTACATCGACCATGTCGGCGGTTCGTAAACCGGCAACCGGCGCAACCTCGTTCAGACGCTGACCGGGAACCGCTGCTCGGGCGGCTGGGGCAGCGCGACCAGGCAGAGCGTCGGCTCCTCCCGGTAGCGGGCGATCAGCTCGGTGGTGGCCGCGGCGATCCGCTTGTGCAGCGCGGAACGGTAGTCGGAGAGCTGCTGCTCGGCCTCCTCGAGGGCCAGGATCAGTCCCTGCGTGGCGACCGGATCCGCGCTGTCGACCTCGCGGGACCACAGGCTGCTCAGGTCCGGCAGCTCGGACAGCTCGCCGGCGGGGTCGCTGACCATGTCGATCAGGGCGCCCCGGCTGGTCGTGACCCGCACGTCGGCGAGCACGTCGCGCAGGTTGTCGACGGCCTGGCCGCCGGTGCTGGTCGCGCGGACGACGTCGAGCCTCGCCTGCATGATCCGGCGCCAGTAGGAGACCCGGCCCTCCTCGGCGGACAGCACCGTGCGGTACTGCCGCAGCGCCTCCAGCGGGAGGTGGTCGAACTCCGAGTTGCGCTGGGGCACGGTACGGATGGCGCGGGCTCGTTCTGCTGCCCGCTCACTCGCTCGCTCGGCGCTTGCTGACTTCATCGATCCGCCCGATTCTCGTTACGCTGAGTAACTGCAAAACGGGCATCGTCTGACTCTGTGAGGTGCTTGAGAAGGATCACCCCAACGGGTCAACGCCACGCCTTCCCGTACGCTGAACGGGTGACCGTCCCAGCGCAGCCGACCCCGACCGGCGAGTCCCGTACGGCGCTGGTCCGGCGGGCCCGGAGGATCAACCGCGAGCTGGCCGAGATGTACCCCGATGCCCACTGCGAGCTCGACTTCACGACGCCGCTCGAGCTGCTGGTCGCCACGATCCTGTCCGCCCAGGCCACCGACAAGAAGATCAACGAGGTCACCCCGACCGTGTTCAAGCGCTGGCCGGACGCCGCCGCCTACGCCGCCGCCGACCGGGACGAGATGGAGGCCGTGCTCAAGCCGACCGGCTTCTTCCGGGCCAAGACCAACAGCTTGATCAACTTGGGTGCGGCGCTGACGGAGCGCTACCACGGCGAGGTGCCGCCACGGCTCGTCGACCTGGTCACCCTGCCGGGCGTCGGCCGCAAGACCGCCAACGTGGTCCTGGGCAACGCCTTCGGGATCCCGGGGCTGACCGTGGACACGCACTTCGGTCGGCTGGTCCGCCGCTTCGGCCTCACCGAGCAGCTGGACCCGGTCAAGGTCGAGGCGGAGATCGCGACCTTGATCCCCAAGGCCGAGTGGACCGACTTCTCCCAGCGGCTGATCTGGCACGGCCGGCGGATGTGCCACGCCCGCAAGCCCGCCTGCGGGGTCTGCCCACTCGCGCGGCTCTGCCCGGCGTACGGCGAGGGACCCACCGATCCCGCGGTCGCCGCCAAGCTGGTCAAGACCTCGGCCCAGGTCGCGGTCTCGGCGTGACCTCCCGCAAGCGGCTCGTCGGCGCCGTCCTGGCGCCGGCACTGCTCGTCCTGCTCGCCGCCTGCAACCCCTCGGTCAGTCCGCCGTCCTA
>JAWWOL010000191.1:0-6323 GCA_033851695.1 Frankiales bacterium | reverse complement strand
CGCCGCGTGGAAGATGTGGAACACCTGGTCCATCAGCCCGTTCGACGGATGGAACCGGAAGGCGAAGGTGAGCGGGCCAGGCTGCCAGCCGGTCTCCTCGAGCACCTCGCGGGCCGCGGCTTCCTCGGGCAGCTCACCCCGGTCCACCCGGCCGGCCGGGATCTCCCAGCCCCAGGTGTCGGTGATGAAGCGGTGCCGCCACAGCAGCAGCACGCCGCGATCCGGGTCCTCGACGATGGTCCCGGTGGCGTGACCCGGGACCCGTACGACGTGGTGCTCGAACCGCTCCCCGCCCGGCGGCTCGACCTCGACGAGGGACACCCCGACCCAGTCGCTCTGGTAGACCGGGCGCTCGCCGTACACCGTCCATCGCATGGCGGCCACGCTAGCGGGTGTGACGGCGCAGGTAACAGATGGGAAACGTTCGGCGCGGTCGCTATGCTGTCCCCCGACAACTGGTGAGGGAAAGGCCTCGCGTTGAAGCAGCTCGCAGCCCACCCGGTCAGCACCGGGAGCCTGGGCAACACGTCCACCCGGACTCACGCGTTCTCCCGCTCCTGCCGCCACTGCGGCAGCTCGATGCCGGTACGCACGGCCGGTGACCAGCTCCTGGCCGACTACCTGGACTACATGCGCCGCAACGCCGGCGAACATGCCGGCGACGAGCGGACACCGCACGTCAGCGCCCACCAGGAATACTGCACCCGCCGCAACCTGCCAGAGGTGGCTGCCGACCGGCTGTGGCAGCGCTGGCTGCGGCACTACCTCGCCTTCGGTCGCGGCTGAGCCACCGGGGCCCACAGGGCCCGGCGCACCTGGCTAGGCTGATCAACCGTGACCGTCCCCGCCGCCGGTGCCTCCCCGTACGCTGCCGACCTCGCCCTCGCCCATGAGCTGGCGGACGCCGCGGACGTGATCTCCCTGGCCCGGTTCCGCGCGTTGGACCTGGTCGTCGAGACCAAGCCCGACCTGACCCCGGTCAGCGACGCCGACCGCGCGGTCGAGACGACTCTGCGCGAGGTGCTGGGCCGCACCCGCCCGGACGACGCGTTGATCGGTGAGGAGTACGGCGGCACCGGTGCCGGCGACCGGCGCTGGATCGTCGACCCGATCGACGGCACCAAGAACTTCGTCCGGGCGATGCCGGTGTGGGCAACGCTGATCGCGCTGTCCGACCGTGACCGGATCGTGGTCGGCATGGTGTCGGCGCCTGCGCTGGGCCGACGCTGGTGGGCTGCCCGCGACGCCGGGGCCTGGACCTCCGACCTCGACGGCAGCGTGCGTCGCTGCCAGGTGTCGCAGGTCGCCTCGCTCCCCGACGCCTACCTGTCCTACTCCAGCCTGAGCGGCTGGCCCGGCGGCGGCTTCCTCGACCTGCTCGGCAGGGTGTGGCGGACCCGGGCGGTCGGCGACTTCTGGTCGCACGTATTGGTGGCCGAGGGCGCGGTCGACGTCTCCTGCGAGCCCGAGGTCTCGTTGTGGGACATCGCCCCGCTGCAGGTCATCGTCGAGGAAGCCGGTGGTCGGTTCAGCGACCTGGCCGGTGAGCCGCGGCCGGACCGCGGCAGCATCCTGTGCAGCAACGGCCTGCTGCACGACGCGACTCTCGAAGTCCTGCGCGGGTGAGGGTCTCCTCCCGGCGGCTGCGGGTCACCGCTCCCGCTGCCGCGATCCTGGCCGAGCAGTTCGCCGCCGTACGCCACGAGCTGTCCGTCCCCGACGGGTTCAGTCCCACGGTCCGGGCCGAGGCTGTCGCGGCCACCCCTGACCCCTCCCTGTCGTACGAGGACGCGACCGACCTGCCGTTCCTGACCATCGACCCGGCCGGCAGCGTCGACCTCGACCAGGCGATGCACCTCGCGCGTACGGCGGAGGGCTACCGGTTCGACTACGCCATCGCCGATGTCGGCGCGTTCGTACGGCCCGGCGGTGCGCTCGACACCGAGGCACACGCTCGAGGGGAGACGCTCTACTCCCCCGACAACCGGACGCCCCTCTACCCGACCGAGCTGTCCGAGGGCGCGGCGAGCCTGCTGCCCGGCCAGCTCCGCCCGGCGGTGCTGTGGTCGTTCGAGCTCGACCGTCGTGGTGAGCCGGTGACGACGGTCGTACGCCGGGCCCACGTGCGCAGCCGGCAGCGGCTCGACTACCTCGGCGTCCAGGCGATGCTCGATTCGAGCGCCGACCTGCCGGAGCAGATCTCCCTGCTGCGCGAGATCGGCCGGTTGCGCCAGGACCGCGAGCGAGAGCGCGGGGGCGTCAGCCTCGACGTCCCAGAGCAGGAGATCACCCCAGACCCGTCCGGCCGCTGGCGGCTCGAGTTCCGGGCCACCCTGCCCTGCGAGGACTGGAACGCCCAGCTCTCCCTGCTCACCGGGATGGCCGCGGCCACGTTGATGCTCGACGGAGGGCTCGGCGTGCTCCGGACGCTGCCGACGCCTTGGGAGTCCTCGGTCGCCTCGCTGCGGCGGTCCGCCCTCGCCCTGGACGTCGACTGGCCCGAGGACGAGGGCTACCCCGACTTCGTACGCAGCCTTGACGGCACCAAGCCTGCGCACGCCGCGATCCTCGCACTGGCAACGGTTCTGCTGCGCGGCGCCGGCTACGTCGCGTTCGACGGAACGGCCCCTGCCCAGCCCATGCACAGTGCCGTCGCGGCGCCGTACGCGCATGCGACCGCGCCGTTGCGCCGGCTCGCGGACCGCTACGTCAGTGAGATCTGCCTTGCCCTGTCCGCAGGAGTCCCGGTCCCGCAGTGGGCGCGGTCGCAGCTGCCGAGCCTTCCCCCGGTGATGGCGGTGGCCGACCGGCGCAGCCACGACCTCGAGCGGGCCATGATCGACCTGGTGGAGGCGGTCACGTTGTCCGGCCGGGTCGGCGAGACCTTCCGGGCCGTCGTCGTCGAGGTCCGCGAGGCCAGCGACGACCGGCCGGCACGGGCAACGGTCCAGCTGCGCGAGCCGGCCGTACGCGCCAGATGTACGGGGAACCTGCCGCTGGGCCAGGAGACCGACGTCCGCCTCGTCGTCGCCGACCCGGTCACCCGCACCGTGGAGTTCACCCGTGCCTGACCCGCGGACCCAGGACAGCCGCATCTGCCTGGTGGGCGACTCGCTCGTGCACGGCGTCGGTGATCCCACCGGCCTCGGCTGGGCCGGCCGGGTCGCCGAACGCCGCCGGCACGAGGGCTGGACGCTGACCTCCTATCAGCTCGGCGTGCGCAGGGACACCGGCGCCGACATCGTCAGGCGACTGCCCGAGGTGGCCGCGCGACTCAAGGACGGCGACCGCTACGGGCTGGTCGTGAGCTTCGGCGTCAACGACACCGCGATCCTCGACGGGGTCGAGCGGTCCACCGCCGACGCGTCGGTCGTTGCCTTGGACACCCTGCTGCAGGCGGCCGAGATCGGCGGCTGGGCAGCACTTGTGGTCGGGCCGCCGCCGATGCTCGACGAGGACTGGAACCTCCGGCTGCGTAGGCTTTCCGGCCGCCTCGCCGACGAGTGCGACCTGCGGGCGGTGCGTTTCGCCGACTCGATCGACCTGCTGCACCGGGACCCGACCTGGGAGGCAGCCCTGCGGGCCGGCGACGGGGTGCACCCGGTCGCCGGCGGCTACGCCCGGTGGGCCGGGCTGCTCGACCCGGCCTTCACCGCCTGGCTCAGCGCCCACTGGCCGTAGGTCACCTGCGGATGAGGCGGGCGAACTTCGGCGAGTGCGCCTCGACCACGCGCTCGAGCCCGGGGGCACCGAGAAGTGCTGCTGCGTCGAAGAACCCGTACCCTCCGGCTGCCCCCGAAGGCGGGTTGCCGATGGCCACGATGCCCAGGATCGGGTCGCGCAGCTGCCAGGTCCAGGTGCCGAGCGAGGTGCCCATCAGCTCGAGGTAGGTGACGATGACGAACGCTCCCACGTAGACCGTGGCGTTGCGGTTGTGCCTGCCCCACCAGAGGAACAGGGCCAGGCAGCAGAACCAGAACGCGCCCAGGCTGTCGAACCGCTGCGCCAGGAAGGCACCCCAGATCGCATAGCACCCACCAGCGGTCAGGGTCGCGATCACGAGCGGCGTACGGTGCCGCTGCGCCCACGGGGTACGCCCGAAAGTCAACGCCCCCAGGTAGACCAGGCCATGGCCGGGCGGGACGAACCACGGCACGTTGTGCAGCCGGTAGACGTAGACGCCGAGCAGCCCGGCGAAGGTGTACTCGATGAGGGAGGCGAACGCGACGACGATCGCCACCTGCGCCTTGGTTCGGCGCGACTCCCCGCGCAGCATCGCCAGCAGCAGCAACCAGGTGCCGACGCCGAGCAGTCGCTGGACGTCGATGCCGCGGCCGCGGTCCAGCAGCAGGATCGCCGGGATCCAGGCCAGCAGCACCACGAACCGGCGCAGGTCCCTCGCCGAGGAGGGCATGGCGGGCTCTGGGCCGTCGCGGTCGGCGGAGCCGGCGAGCGGGCCCGCCCATTGTTCGGTCGCGGTCACCCGGTCTCGACCCACCGGTGCTCGGCGGCCGAGGAACGCAGCGCCTCGCGGATCCGCTCGACCACGAAGAGGTCACGCAGCGTCGAGGGCCACGGCCAGCCGTCGTACGGGGAGGCGACGCCCTCGCTCCGGCTGACCGCCTCGGCCAGCCGGCTGGCCGTGCTGCGCAGACCATCGGTCGGCAGCGCCGTCACCTCGTCGGGCAGCACCAACGTGCCGGAGGGGCCGTGGACCGTGCCGTCGCCTGGCCCGGCCTCGACCTCGACCCGGCCCTGCGGGCAGGACAGCCGCATCAGCGGGACACCGGCCCCGTCGTGGGCCACCAGCACGGTCGCCCCGGTCGCCGTCAGCAGGGCCCACCGTACGGTCGCGCCGCCGGGCAGCTCCCGTGCCGGCAGCTGGTCCGGGGTCGCGCACACGGCGACCACGTCGCCACACCAGCGGGTCGCCACGTCGAGCAGCTCGGCGGTCGGCGCGGCTCCGGTCGGCCAGCCGCGTACGGTCAGCTGGGCCGGCGGACCGAGCTCACCACTGTCGAGCGCCCGCGTCACCCGGGCCACCGGGGCCCGCCACCGCTGCTGCATCGCCACCGCGTGCTCGGCCCCGGAGTCCTCGGCCGCCGCCAGCGCCCGCCGTACGGTGTCCGCACCGAGCTCGGCCGGCTCCGGCAACAGGGTGTGCAGCCCGGCCTGCAAGGTCGCCACGAGAACGGAGCCCAGGCCGGCCGGCGGAACGGCCAGGCAACAGGCGTCCAGGGTCGGATCGCTGAGCAGCTCGGCCAGGTCGAGGTAGTTGCGGTCCACGCCGGGCGTCTGCGCGGCCCAGAGCAAGCCGTCGAAGACGTCCGCGGCGAGCACGCCGGTGACCGACCAGCCGGCGGAGGTGAGCAGCCCGAGCAGCGGGGCGTCCGGCCGGTCGCTGACCACCGCGATGGTCGGCGGGTCGGTCCGCGGGAGGTCCGCTGCCCTGGACCTGCGCCGCGTGACCGCGTCTGCGTAGTCGTCGGACTCGGTCACAGGGAGCACCTCCTCGGGCTCGACGGCACGCGCGACAACTGTCCGGCCCGAGCGCCCGGGTGGATCGGAAGCTGGATGGGTCGGCCTCTATGGTGCCCGAGACAACGGCACGGCGACCACGATGGTCCGGCCCTGGGCACTCGGGCGCACCTCGACCGAGCTGCCGAGGCTGCGGACGACCTGCATCCGGTGGCCGGAGTCCTCGTCGGAGTCCGGGGCACCCGGAGCGGCACCACCGCCCACCGCGAGCTCGAGCTGGTCCGTGCCCAGGCGGGCTCGCAGCGAGAACATCGGGGCCCCGGCGGCCATGCACTCGGTCACGAGCTCGCTGACCACCACCATCGCCTCGTCGACGGCCGTATCGGCAACCGACCACTCGCGGCACCACTGCGCCAGCAGCTGGCGGGAGAGCCACGGCGAGGTCGCCGAGGTGGGCAGCGTGACCGTACGGGCGCGTGCCTCGGCGAAGTCTGGCTCGAGGTCGGGAGCTCGCATTACCGGCCGCCCTTGCGATGGCTGGACACGCTGCGGCCCGGCGATGTTCTCGGGCCAGCTCGACCGTATCCGCAGCGACAGCGTCGTGTCCGGCAAACACGCCGACCGGCCGGACAGCGACGTGCCCCGTACCACGAGTACGTGGGACGGGGCACGCGGTCAGCTGACAGTTACTCCGACACCGGCCGGCGGCGGGGCTGATGGCGCCGGGAGCCGTCGACGTTGGCGCCGGTGGGGCCGCCACGGCGCTCGCCCGGCGCCGAGGTGCGCTCGGCGGGGAACGCCGGGCGGTCGCCCGTTGCGGCGGCACGGTCACCAGCGGGGCGACC
>JAWWOL010000166.1:0-4529 GCA_033851695.1 Frankiales bacterium | reverse complement strand
GGAGTCGCCTCCTGCGCTGCCTGGCCTCGGTCGTCCGGCCGCGCATCCCGTACGCCGTTCGTCGCCGGCTCACTGCCGCCAAGTTGCCCTGGCGGCGGATCCAGCGGTTCCTGACATCCGGTGCGGGTCGCCGTTCCCGGTGACGTAGATGATTTCTAGACCGACTTCGCTTGCCTGACAAGGGTTTTCGGCAAGTCGCCGACAACAATTTCGGCTCTCCACAGGTCTGGGCCGGTTGTCCCCAGGATCGGCGTGGTTGTGCACCGGATCATCCACAGGTGGCCCGCGGCAGCGGCGCTGGGAACATGCAAGGCCCGGAAAAGGCGTGAGGCCCCTTCAAGTATGAGTTGAAGGGGCCTCACTAGGCGCACGCGTTGCCGCGTCCGCCAGCCGCCGGCTCGTGCATCCCACCTGCTGCGCGTCCGTGCTGCCGAACTACCTCGCCGTACGAGAGTTGCCCCTCGTACGACACGGGCTCTGCAGCCGGTCTCGCGCTGCCCTTGCTTGACCCGCTTTCGGTCGCTCTGTCGGGTTGCCCCGGCTTCGCTTCCGTCGGCCTGTCTCGCTCGGTGCGGGTCGCCGTTGCCGGTGACGTAGGTGATTTCTAGACCGACTTCGCCTGCCTGACAAGGGTTTTCGGCGCGTTGATCCAAACTATTTTGATCTTCCACAGAACGGGCTCGGTTGTCCCCAGGACGGGCCGAGTTGTGCACCGGCTCATCCACAGGCAGGCCGTTCCCTGCGCTCCCGCTAGCAGACGGACGAGCGGCCACGGCCGAAAGGGCTATCAGATCCGGGTCCGCAGCTGTCGATACGGCGTCATTGCGCGAACGGCGCGTGTCGACGAGGAGCCAGGAATGCGAGTTGCCAGCCGGCTGCCTTTGCTGGTCATGACTTCTGCCCTGGCCGCCCTGCTCTCACCGGTCTCCACCACCGCCAACGCGACCGGCGGCAACGCGACCGATCCTGCGCCGACGGTCTCGGTGACCTCGCCTGCGACCGGCTCCCAGGTGGCCGGCTTCGTCTCGGTCACCGGCTCGGCCGCGGTCGACCCTGAGGTGTCCGACACCGCGCAAACGCTGCAGTTCTACGTCGACGGACGCTACGTCACCCAGCACTCCTGCGACAGCGACGAGCGCAGCTGCACGGCGACGTTCTCGTGGGACACCACCGGCTTGTACGGGGTCCACGCCTTGGAGCTGCGATTCCGGACCGGCGACGGCGTCGTCGTCATGAGCCCAGCAGCCGACGTCCAGGTCGGCGACCCTCCCGCGGCACAGCTCAGCTCGCCTGCCACCGGTTCGACGGTGACCGGAGTCGTGTCCGTCGTCGGTGTCGGCAGCGTCGACGCCTTGCAGCCCGACACGGTGAAGACCCTGCAGCTGCTGGTGGACGGATCGGCCGCGGGCTCGGCGGCCTGCTCGGGCGGCAGCGCCTGCCGAGCGACGTTCTCCTGGGACAGCACCGGGCTGTCCGGCCAGCACAGCCTGCAGCTGAAGCTGACGAGCACCAAGGGCCAGACCGGCTTGTCCCCGGTCGCGATGGTCACGGCCAGCAGCCCGGCTCCTGCGGTGGTGCTCACCGCGGGCGCCCAGTCCTCGAGCGTCCTGCCGGTCAGGGTCGTGGGCACCGTCGACGCCTCGCAGACGGACACCGGCGCCTCCGTACGGCTGCTCGCCGACGGCAAGAGCGTGGGCACCGCCCACTGTCCTGACGGGTCGAAGACCTGCGCCGTGACGATCGACGTGAACGCCAAGCACCTTGCCGGTCAGCACACCCTGCAGGCACAGTTCACGACGACCGGTGGCCGTACGGCCTCCAGCGCTGATACGCCGGTGTGGTTCTACACCGAGGTCACGGTGAGGATGGACAAGCCGGCGCAGGTCGTGGCAGGCAGGCCGGGCACGGTCAGTGGCCGGGTCAGCGGTGCCGACGGCGGCGCTGTCCCGGGCGCCCGGGTGCGCGTGCTGGTGCAGAACTCTCTCGGCCGTGCCGCGACGGCGGTCACCGTCGTGACCGGGCCGTCGGGTGACTTCACCGCGAGGTACACGGCGGTGAGCAACACCGTGGTCACGGCCACGGTCCTTGCCTCGGCCCGCAACGGCGCGGCAACCGCGACCGTAGGCGGCGTGGTGGCCGCGGCGCCCGCCTGCACGTTGAAGCGCACCATCGCGCACGGAACCCCGGACCCGGTGGTCTGCCGGCTCGGCAACCTCCGCAAGGGCACGCCGGTCACGCTGCAGTCGCGGCGGGCCGGGCAGTGGCGGACCCTCGCCAAGGCAAAGTCCGCCGGCCCGGTCTGGGCGTTCGGGCAGGTCTTCCCCGACAAGGGGCCGGTCCTCGTACGGCTGTCCGTGGGCGCCAGCAAGGACTTCGCCGCCGTTGTCACGGCGCCGGTCAAGGTCACTGTCACCTAGACAACCGCGTCAGGCGGTGACGATCGCGGTGCCGGCCTCTGCCAGTTCCTGCATGATTGAGCTCGTCCCCGGGGCGTCGGTGATGATCCCGGCGACCGCGGTCAACGGCAGCACCGAGAACGGCGAGGCGGCCCCGATCTTCTCGGTGCTGGCGAGCACGTAGGTGTCGGCCGCCCGCCGGGACAACGCCCGCTTCATCGCTGCCTCGTCCGCGTCGCCGGTGGTGAGCCCGGTGCGGGGGTGCACGCCGGTCACGCCCAGGAAGAACAGGTCGGCATTGACCCCCTCCGCGGCCTCGACGGCTGCGGCCCCGGAGGCGACCACCGAGTGCTTGAACACCCGTCCGCCGATCAGGTAGATCTCGACGGTGGCATGAGTTGCCAGGGCCGCAGCAACCGTCGGACTGTGGGTGACCACCAAGGCTTTCAGGTCGGCCGGCAGCGCGTGGACAAGGGCGAGGGCAGTCGTCCCGCCGTCGATGATGACCGTGCTGCCCGGCTGGATCAGCGCCGCCGCCCGGGCGGCTACCTTGCGCTTGCTGCCAACGGCGATGTCCTGCCGTGCCGCGTAGTCGCCGGTCGCGGGAGAGGCCGGCAGCGCGCCCCCGTAGACCCGCTGGCACAGCCCCGCGGCGGCCAGGTCACGCAGGTCGCGGCGGACGCTGTCCTCGGACAGGCCGAGCTCGGCCGCCAGGTCCTTGGCGATGACCCGGCCGTCGAGTCGGAGCCGGTCGAGCAACAGGTCCCGGCGCTGGGCCACCAACATTGCACGTTCTCCCTTGTTCTCGCCGATTGTTGCACGTACGGTGCCCGTATGACGAAACCGCTGCTGATCCTGATCGCCGGCCCCTACCGGTCCGGTACGAACGACGAACCGGACCTGCTCGCCCGCAACCTCGCCCGGCTCGAGGAGGCGGCTTGGCCGATCTTCCAGGCCGGCCACCTGCCGATGATCGGGGAGTGGGTGGCGCTGCCTGCCTTGCGCGGTGCCGGCGGGACGTCCGTGGCCGACCCGCTCGCCGCGGAGATCATGTACCCGACAGCTGAGCGGCTGCTCCAGCACTGTGACGCCGTGCTCCGGCTGCCCGGCGACTCCCAGGGCGCGGACCAGGATGTCGCCATCGCCCGGGAGCGCGGGCTGCCGGTCTACTACCGGCTCGAGGACATTCCTGCCGCGGTTTGACCGGGTGTGGCCCCTGAAGCGGATTTGGGTCTTGTGCTGCTGATCTTCCTGGTGAACCGTGGTGATGCCTGTTGTGATGCGTGTTGTGATCGTGGCGGTGAGACGTCGATGGGCACGACCAAGAACTATCGGCTCCGCAACCAGACACCGTACGAGCTGGTGCTGCTGGGCAAGGAGCACGTGATCCGGCTGGCGCCGCTGCAGCGCCGGTCGGTCGGCGGGCATCCGGCCAAGCTGTTCGGCGATGCGGCCAACTTCGCCAAGCACGACCGGGTCCTTGACTGGGAGGTCGAGCCGGTACGGGCCAGGCGCCTGCTCACCATGGCGTGGGCGGCAGGCGTCGGGTTCGCCGGCCTGGCGGCCTGCGTCGTGGGCGCACTGTTCGGTGCCGGGCGTTGGTCGATCTGGCTCGGCGTCACCTGGTGCGGACTCTGCCTGGCCTTGGCCGTCGGCGCGGCGACGGTCTTCGACACCCCGGTGGACAGCGCCACGCCACGCAGCGAGCTCGACCCCTCGCCGATCCGCAGCGACGCTTGGGACCTGCTCCGCGACCTGGCCATCAGCGTCACCCAGGGCATGGTGGCGGTGCTGCTCATCGTCATCGCGATCGGCACGCCGGCGCTGGCGATCTACTACGGCACCGATCTCTCGGACGTCATCAAGCTGAGCAGCTGGAACAGGGTCGAGCTGACCGGCGGCAGCGACAAGCAGTACATCGTGGTCGCCCGCTGCCTTCAGCTCGTGCTGCTCATCCTGATGTCCGTGCTTCCGGCGCTGATGTTCTTCCAGTTCGACCGGGAGAAGCTCACGACCATGGTGGATCGGTGGATGCACGCGATCTTCCGGCTGGACCCGTCGCTGAACACGGTGTCGGACGTGGATGCGAAGTACGGGCGGCGGGTCGAGGAGTTTTTCGGAGCGGCCCTCGGC
>JAWWOL010000112.1:0-3839 GCA_033851695.1 Frankiales bacterium | reverse complement strand
TGCTCCCACTCGGAGCTGCCCTGGATACCAGCTCGTTGAAGTCCTCGTTGAAGACGTCGCGGATCACCCGGATGACCAGGTCGGGCTCGCCGTACAGCAGCGACGGGGGGCTCGCCTTGGCGGCCTTCTTCTGGATCTGCTCCCACTGCGTCGCGAGCCGCGAGATGTCGCGGGTCAGCTCCTCCTCGGACGCACCCTCGGCGGCGGTCCGGACGATGACGCCGGCGTCCTCGGGGGTGACCTTCTTGAGGATGCTGCGGAGCCGGGCGCGCTCGGTGTCGGGCAGCTTGCGGCTGATGCCGGCGCTGCCGCCCTCCGGGACGTAGACCATGTAGCGGCCGGGCAGCGAGATCTGGCTGGTGAGCCGGGCGCCCTTGTGGCCGATCGGGTCCTTGGTCACCTGGACGACGACGGACTGGCCGGACTTGAGCGCCTGCTCGATCTTGCGCGGCTTGCCCTCGAGCCCGCTGGCGTCGTAGTTGACCTCGCCGGCGTAGAGGACGCCGTTGCGGCCCTTGCCGATGTCGACGAACGCCGCCTCCATGCTCGGCAGGACGTTCTGCACCTTGCCGAGATAGACGTTTCCGGCGTACGAGGTCGCGCTCGCCTTGGTGACGTAGTGCTCGACCAGGACGGTGTCCTCGAGGACCGCGATCTGGGTGCGGTCGCCCGACTGGCGGACGACCATCACCCGGTCGACCGCCTCGCGGCGGGCCAGGAACTCGGCCTCGGTCAGGATCGGCGGGCGGCGCTTGCCCTGCTCGCGACCCTCGCGCCGGCGCTGCCGCTTGGCCTCGAGCCGGGTCGAACCGGTGAGGCCGCGCACCTCGTCGTCACCGGTGCCGCCGGACGACTGGGGCTCACGACGCGGGCTGCGGACCCGTACGACGGTGTTCGGCGGGTCGTCGGGCGTGGGCTCGCCGGCCTCGCCCGAACCACCGCGACGGCGACGGCGGCGACGGCGACGGGTGCCTCCGCGGCCGTCGTCCTCCATCTCGTCGTCCTCGGCGGACTCGGCGGTCTCGGCGGTCTCGTCCCTGGGCGCCTGGGCCTCGGCGGCTGCCTCGCCCGGATCGGCTGAAGCGTCTGTGCCGTCGGTGTCCTCAGGTCGGCCACGGCCGCGGCCACGGCGACCCCTGCGGCGGCGCCGGCCGGCTGCCGAGGCGGACGACCCGTCATCCTCGGTGCCGTCCTCCTCGTCGATCTCCTCCGACTCCAGCGACGACTCGGCGTCCAGCACGACCGCGTCGGTGGCGTCGGCGAGCAGCTCCTCGGCGAGCTCGGCCTCGAGCGGCTGGCCGTCGGCGTCGAGCAGCGTTGCCGCTGGCGCCTCCGGCCGGGTGGCGACCCTGCGGCGCCGGGCTGGCGTCGCGTTGGACGGGTCCGGCGCCTGGAACAGCGCGCCGATCGGCGGCAGCACGGCCTTCGCGGGCACGACCACGTCGACCACCGGATCGCCCGCACCGTCGACCGGCGGGGCGAACTGGACGGCCGTCGTGCGCCGGCGACGGCTTCGCGACGCGGGCGGCTCGGAGGTCTCCACGGCGGGAACGTCCGTGGGCTCGGCTGCTGCTTCGATGACCAGCTCAGCGGGCTCGGCGCTCTCGGCGGGCTGGTCTGCCTGGGGCCGACGACGGCTCCGGGTCGGCCGGGCGGCCTTGGTGGGCAGCTCGGCCTCGGCGGCCTCGGGGGCCTGTGCAACCTCGGGCGCGGCTTCGACGGTCGCCGGCTGGCCGGCAGGACGTCGGGCGGCGCGGGTGCGCCTGGCGGCCGGGGCCGCCGCGGGTGCCTCCGGCGTTTCGGGGACGGGCGCGACCTCCGTTGCCAGGGCTTCGGCGGTGGCTCCGGGCGTGGCTCCGGGCGCGGACGCCGGCCGGGTGGCTGCCCGGCGGCGGCGCGGCGCCGGCGCCTCGGCCGACGCTTCAACCGGCGCTTCGACGGCCGGCTGGGTCAGGGCCTCGGCGGCAGGGGCCGCCTCCGCCGCGGGGGTGGCACGGCGGCGGCGGCGCGGGGCTGCGCCCGTACCGTTCGCTGTCGCGGTGTCGTTGGTCGGTGTGGTGTCAGCCAGGGCGGAGGCCGCAGTGTCGCTGCCACCGCCGGTCGGCTCGGTATCGAGCATCCGGACGGTTCTCCCGTCGGGCTCCCGGGCGCGTGGGTCACGCGGCCGCTCAGGAGCCCCAGTTGTGGGCTTGCCGGTCCGCCGGGCGGCGGATGCCGGTGAGATCTGGGTCCCGCCCCCTAGGCGGGCGCGGCGGCCGGGTGGGCCACCGACTCACGGTCGGGCGCGAGCGGGTCGGCGACCTGTCCGTCGTCGTCGAGCAACCCCTGCGCCAGCCGGGTCACCCGAGCTTCGGATGCCGGCGGCACCAGGTCGGCCACCTGACGAAGTCCGGTCAGAACGTCGTCGGGTCGTACGGACGGTGTCTCATGCCGTACCACCATGTGAAGTATCGCATACGGTCCGCCACGAGATCCGTCTTGTCCCTCTGTTCGGTTCGGCGCGCCGTCCGACGGGCCTGCCGACACGGTGAGCGAAACCACCGGAACGCGGGCGTCCAGCTGCCGGCGGCCGTCCTTCATGACCCGCTCGACGGGTACGGACTCCGCGGCGAGGAAGCCGTCGACCGCCGTACGGGCGTCTGCCGGCGTGACCGTCGGCAGCTCGACCCGCCAGAGGGAGCCGGTGATCCGGTCCGGCAGCGAGCCGCCACGGGCCTCGACCACCTCGAGCACGTCCAGCCCCGGCGGCAAGGACTCGTCGAGCGCCCTGCGTACGGCGTCGGGGTCGCAGTGCTCGACGACGGCGATCTCGAGGTACTCGGCTTCGCTGGCGGTCCCCGTGGGCGCCGCGCCCGCGTAGGAGATCTTGGGGTGCGGGTTGAACCCGGCCGAGAAGGCGATGGGGACGCCGGCGCGGCGGATCGCCCGCTCGAACGCGCGCTGGAAGTCGCGGTGGCTGGAGAAGCGCAGCCGGCCGCGCTTGGCGTAGCGCAGCCGCAGTCGCTGGACCGCCGGGGGCGGCGGCGGCCCGTCGGGAGTGCGGGCCATCAATGCTGCCCAGGCTGGACGGGGGTCAGCGGGAGCAGGGTGCGACCGGTCGGGCCGACCTGGATCTCGGTGCCCATGCTCGGGCAGACGCCGCAGTCGAAGCAGGGCGTCCAGCGGCAATCCTCAACCTCGACGTCAGACTGAGAGTCCAGCCAGTCCTCCCACAGCCACTCGCGGTCCAGCCCGGAGTCGAGGTGGTCCCACGGCAGGACCTCGTGCTGCTCCCGCTCGCGGATGGTGTACCAGTCGAGGTTGACCGGCCGACCCTCGAACACGGAGTCGCAGGCGGCGACCCAGCGGTCGTACGAGAAGTGCTCGCTCCAGCCGTCGAACCGGCCGCCGTCCCGCCACACCTGGCGGATCACGGCACCGACCCGGCGGTCACCCCGGCTGAGCAGACCCTCGATGATGCCGGGCCGCCCGTCGTGGTAGCGCATCCCGATCGCCTTGCCGTAGCGGCGGTCGTTGCGGATAGCGTCCCGCAGCTTCTTGAGCCGGGCGTCGGTGGTCTCGTGGTCCAGCTGGGCCACCCACTGGAACGGCGTGTGCGGCTTGGGCACGAAACCGCCGATCGAGACGGTGCAGCGGACGTCCTTGCTGCCGGTCGCCTTGCGCCCGGCCTCGATCACCCGGCTGGCCAGCGTTGCGATCTGCAGCACGTCGTCGTCGGTCTCGGTCGGCAGCCCGCACATGAAGTAGAGCTTGACCTGGCGCCAGCCGGCCGCATAGGCCGTGGTGACCGTACGGATCAGGTCGTCCTCGGTCACCATCTTGTTGATGACCTTGCGCAT
>JAWWOL010000154.1:0-2633 GCA_033851695.1 Frankiales bacterium | reverse complement strand
CGCTCACCTCGCCCATCGGGCGGCCTCCTACGGCGCGGCATTGGGGTCGTTCGTCTGCTCTGCCGCCGCCGCCTCGGAGGCCGTGGCGCAGGCTGAGGGGTCGCCGCTGGCCGTCTCGCTGATCGTGCCTTCCGTCGACGGGGTGGCTGACGCACTCGCCGCGGGAACGCAGCTGGACAACCTGTCGGTCGTCGGGGTCGAGGTCCCGCTCGAGGACCACGACCCGGCCGGCGTGGCGAGCCAGGTCCGGGCGGACGGCCCGACGATCTTCGTCGAGGTGTCGGCTTCTCGGGTCACCGACGGCATTGCCGATCGCTTGAAGCGGATGGGCCTCTTCCTCAAGCTGCGCACTGGCGGGATGAGAGCGTCGGCGTTTCCCAGCGAACCCGACCTGTCCGCGGCCATCGCGGTCTGCGTGGCCAGCGAGCTGCCCTTCAAGTGCACAGCGGGCCTGCACCATGCCGTACGGCACCGGGACCCGCTGACCGGGTTGAAGCACCACGGCTTTCTCAATGTCCTGGCTGCGGTGGCCGCTGGTCGCACAGGTGGTGCGCCGGCCGTCAGGCAGGCCATCGGCGAGCAGGACGGCTCAGTCATCGCAGCACAGATCCGGACGCTGACCGTCGATCAGCTGAGTGCCGCGCGGGCGATCTTCCGGTCGTTCGGGACCTGCAGCATCGCCGACCCGCTCGCCGACCTCGCAGCGCTAGGTCTGGCTGCTGATCCGGGGGATCCGGCGTGACGGGATGGCTCGCGCTCCCCGAGGACCACCCGTTCGGCCTCCATCACCTGCCCTACGGAGTCCTGAGCACCGACAGCGGGGGACACCAGCCGGTTGTGCGCATCGGTGACCAGGCGCTCAGCCTTGCGGTGGCCACCGCGGGGACCCGGCATTCCGCGCTGTTCACCGACGGCAACCTCGACAGGTTCCTCGCCGCCGGTCGCGGGGTCTGGTCTGACGTACGCGCCCAGGTCGTCGCTCGTCTCAACGACCCTGCCCTGCGCGCCGAGACGGAGGCCCTGCTCCTCCCGGTGTCGCCCAGAGCTGCACGGCTTCCGTTCACCGTGATGGACTACGTCGACTTCTACGCCTCGGAGCACCACGCCACCAACGTCGGTCGCATCTTCCGTCCGGACGGCGAGGCGCTCACCCCCAACTGGAAGCACATGCCCATCGGCTATCACGGGCGGTCGGGCACTGTGGTCGTGTCCGGCTCGGACGTACGGCGGCCCTCCGGCCAGGTGCGCGGCGAGGATGGGCCCCGCTTCGGACCGACCGAGCGGCTGGACTTCGAAGCCGAGGTGGGCTTCGTCGTCGGAGCGGGATCGGAGCCGGGAAATCCAGTCCCAACCGGCGCTTTCCGCGACCACGTCTTCGGCGTCTGCCTGCTGAACGACTGGTCGGCACGCGACCTGCAGGCTTGGGAGTACGTGCCGCTCGGCCCCTTTCTCGGGAAGTCCTTCGCCACATCGGTGTCGGCCTGGATCACGCCGCTCGAGGCGCTCGACGGGGCCTGGTGCCCGCCGCCTCCTCGTACGCCCCCGGTCCTGCCCTATCTCGAGGACGAACCCACGCCGGCGGGGCTGAACCTGGACCTGGCGGTCTCCCTCAATGACTGCCTGGTGTCCCGGCCGCCGTTCGCGACGATGTACTGGACCGTGGCGCAGTTCGTCGCGCACACGACCATCAACGGCGCCCACCTCCGCACCGGCGACCTGCTCGGCTCCGGCACCGTGAGCGGACCCGAACCGGCTCAGCGCGGCAGCCTGCTCGAGCTCACCTGGGCGGGCAAGGAGCCGATCGCCTTGTCCGACGGGACCACGCGGCAGTTCCTCCTCGATGGCGACGAGGTGGTCCTGCGCGCCACCGCCGTCACGTCGTGCGGGCCGATCGGGCTGGGCGAGGTCCGAGGTCGGGTGGTGCCGTCATGACAGCGGGTTCGCGGCCCGTACGGCCTCCGCGCCGCTGACCTCACCCCGCGCGAGCAGCCCGGCCACCACGCCGTCGACGTCGGCCGCCGGGCGGTTCTGGCTGAGCTTGGCCTTCGCCTCGACCCGGCTGATCACCAGCTCGACCCCGACGATCGCCCGCAGCTGGCCCTCGACGTAGGCCGCCGGCGCGTCGTCGACGGACCAGGGCCTGGGCTCAGCAGCCTCGTGGTGGTCGGTCAGCCGGCGGACCAGCGCGGACAGCCACGCCGGGTCGTCGTGGATCACCAGTGACCCGTACACGTGGGCGGTCAGGTAGTTCCACGTCGGCACCACCCGCCCGTGCTCGGCCTTGGTGGCGTAGAAGTTCGGGGAGATGTACGAGTCCGGTCCGTGCACGATGACCAGCGCCTCGCCGAGCGTGGGCAGCTGCCACTGCTGGTTGTTCCGGGCGACGTGACCGAGCAGCACGCCGTGGGGACCCGTGGAAGGGTCGAAGAGGAACGGCAGGAACGTCGCGAACATGCCCTCGGCCGTCGAGGTGACCAGGTCGGCCGCGGCCCCGCGGGACAGCAGCGTGTGCAGGTCCTCGTCGGACGCCTGGAAGTGCTGCGGTACGTACATCGTCCTGCTCCTCGTCGTCACCTGACTCTCCCACGATGACATTGCGGGCGGTTCCCGCCGGAGTGCGGTGATTCTCCCGA
>JAWWOL010000107.1:0-2864 GCA_033851695.1 Frankiales bacterium | reverse complement strand
GGGCCGGACGACCCGTTGTGACCAGTCGTCGTCCCGTGGCGGCTCGCGGCCGAGCGCCGGCTCGGCTTGATCCGCCACTCACCGGTGTCATCGAGGTGCTCCGACCGGGCCCACTCGAGCTCGGCCTCCCGGCGTTCCTGCAGCTGACGGGTCACCGCGTGCTCCCGCCGGCGGACCTCGGCGGTCACCTCGGTCGGCCAGAGCTTGTCGATCTCGGCGTTGAGCTCCGCGCCGAAGATCACGGCCATAGCGGTGAAGTAGAGGAACAGCAGGGCAGCCACCACGGCGCCCAGCTGGCCGTAGGCGGACTGGGTCGAGAAGTAGGCCTTGATGTACTCCCGCAGCCCGAACGACCCGAGGATCCAGATCGCCACGGCGACCGCCGCGCCGGGCACGTCCCGCCGCCAGGTGGTGCGGACCGGCACGGACAGGTGGTAGAGCGTGGCCAGACCGACCATGCAGACCAGGGCGACCACCGGCCAGTAGGCGATCTGCACCAGCAGGGTGAGGCTCGGCACGAAGTCCACGATCGCCCCCGGCCCGAGGACCAGCAGCGGCAACATGATCACCGCGCCGAGCACCCCGAGCAGGTAGAGCGCGAACGCCAGCAGCCGGCTTCGCCACGCGCTGCGCTGGTGCCGCATGCCGTACGCGATCGTGATCGTGTTGACGTAGGTGGCCGTTGCCGACGAGCCGGCCCACAGCGAGATCACGAAGCCGACCGAGACCACATCGGCCCGGCCGCTCTTGAGCACGTTGTCGACGACCGGGAACACCACGTCGTGGACGACATCAGGCGCCAAGAGCCGGTTGGCGCCGGTCAGGATGTGGCTCTCGATGCTGGCCATGTTGGCGCTGCCGATCGGCCCCGCGAAGAAGCCGAACGTGCCGAGGACGGCCAGCAGCAGTGGCGGCAGGCTCAGCAGCTGCCAGAAGCCGGCCTCGGCGGACAGGCCCAGGATCCGGTCGGACCAGGCCTCGCGCACCGTACGGGTCAGCAGCAGCGCGATCCCGCGGGGCGAGCTCGGGCGAGGGGTGGCGCGCATCGTACGACGGGCCTCCACCCCGGTGTGTCTCGCCGCCGCGTGCTCCGCCATGCGCCAACCGTACGGCGTCCATGTGCCCGCTACCGCCCGAACGGGGGTTACTCCCGCGTGGCGAGCCCGGCCAGCGTCTCCACCACGTTCCATGCGCGGGCCGTCGCCGGGACCTTGAGGATCCGGTCGATGTCGGCGTAGACCGGCCTGTTCACGTCCCTCGGGACGGCGGCGCAGACCTCGGTGGGCGTCACGTAGAGCGACTCCCCGGGGGCTGCCCGGCTCAGCAGGGTGTCCACCCGTACGGGGTCCGGCGGCGCGGCCAGGAAGCTCACGTAGCGGCGCCGGTCCTCCGCCCAGTCCGCAGCGCTGAACGGGCAACGGGCGACCAGGGCGGCCAGCTCCGCCCCGGATCGCAGGACGACGGGGACGGGGAAGCCGCACGCCGCCTCGAGCGCCTCCTGCAGGGTCGCGGTGAGCGCGACCCGGTCCTTGGTCGCGTGGCCGAGCAGGATGTTGCCGCTCTGGATGTGGGTGGTCACACCCGTGCCACCGGCGCCCTCCACCGCGGCGCGCAGGTGGACCATGGTCACCCGGTGGCTGGCCCCCACGTTGATGCCGCGCAGCAGCGCGACCCAGACCGGTGCGGGGGTGGACATGGCAGGCAGGTTATCGCGGCAGCGGACCGGGGCAGGTCCACCGGATCGGTACCCGGCCAGCAGGCTCGGTGCCGGTGGGCAACACTGTGTCCTTGTCCCGGTAGTCCCCCGAACGGAGCTCTCCATGACCTGCTGGCCCGGCCAGCCCTATCCGCTGGGATCCACCTACGACGGCACCGGGACCAACTTCGCGGTGTTCTCCGAGGTGGCCGACAAGGTCGAGCTGTGCTTGTTCGACGACGCCGGGACGGAGACCCGGGTCGAGCTGCCCGAGGTCGACGCCTTCGTCTGGCACGGCTACCTGCCCAACATCGGCCCCGGCCAGCGCTACGGGTTCCGCGTGCATGGTCCGTACGAGCCGGAGCACGGCCACCGGTGCAACCCGGCCAAGCTACTGCTGGACCCCTACTCCAAAGCCGTCGAGGGCGGCATCGACTGGGACGAGTCGCTGTTCAGCTATCAGTTCGGCGCACCCGAGAAGCTCAACGAGGCGGACAGCGCCCCGCACATGATGAAGTCGGTCGTCATCAACCCGTTCTTCGACTGGGCCAGTGACCGGGCCCCCAAGACCCCGTACAACGAGACGGTCATCTACGAGGCGCACGTCAAGGGGCTGACCAAGACCCACCCCGGCATCCCCGAGGAGCTGCGCGGCACCTACTCCGCCATCGCGCACCCGGTGATGATCGAGCACTTCCAGAAGCTCGGGATCACGGCCGTCGAGCTGATGCCGGTCCACCAGTTCGTCGACGACCACTCCCTCGAGGAGAAGGGTCTGTCGAACTACTGGGGCTACAACACGATCGGCTTCCTCGCGCCGCAGAACACCTACGCCGCGTACGGGCAACGTGGCCAGCAGGTGCAGGAGTTCAAGGCCATGGTCAAGGCTCTGCACGACGCCGGCATCGAGGTCATCCTCGACGTGGTCTACAACCACACCGCCGAGGGCAACCACATGGGCCCGACGATCAGCATGCGCGGCATCGACAACGCGGCCTACTACCGGCTGGTCGACGGCGACGCGCAGTACTACATGGACTACACCGGCACCGGGAACTCCCTGCGCGTCCGCAGCCCGCACGTGCTCCAGCTGATCATGGACTCGTTGCGCTACTGGGTGCTCGAGATGCACGTCGACGGCTTCCGGTTCGACCTGGCCTCGACGCTG
>JAWWOL010000083.1:0-4686 GCA_033851695.1 Frankiales bacterium | reverse complement strand
ACCACGTCGGTGCAGGTCTGCTCGACCTCGCTGAGCAGGTGGCTGGAGACGATCACCGTGCGGCCGGTCGCCGCGTAGCGGGCCAGCACGTCACGCATCTCACGGATCTGGGGCGGGTCGAGGCCGTTGGTCGGCTCGTCGAGGACCAGCAGCTCGGGCAGGCCGAGCATGGCCTGCGCGATCCCGAGCCGCTGGAGCATGCCGTGGCTGTAGGTGCGGGTCCGGCGGTGGATGTCCTCGCCCAGGCCGGCGATCTCGAGGGCGATGTCGAGGTGGGCCTCCTCGATCGGCCGGCCGACCGCCCGCCAGTAGAGCAGCAGGTTGTCGATGCCGGTCAGGTGCGGCGGGAATCCGGGTCCCTCGACGAAGGCACCGACCCGGGAGAGTACGGGGGCGCCGGGGCTGATCCGGTGGCCGAAGACCCGGATCTCGCCCTCGGTCGGCTGGATCAGGCCCATCAGCATGCGCAGCGTCGTGGTCTTGCCGGCGCCGTTGGGCCCCAGCAGGCCGAGCACCTGGCCCGGCTCGACCCGGAAGGACAGGTCGCTGACCGCGCGGAAGCCGCCCTGGTAGGCCTTGCCCAGGTCGCTGATCACCAGCGGGACGTCCGCGAGAGCTGGGTCGGCAGCCGCCGCGACCCGGCCGGCGGCCCGTGCGCGCAGGACCAGCCAGCCGGCCAGCAGCACCAGGACGACCACGCCCAGCCCGATCCAGACCAGTGCCGGGTTGCTCGGGTGCAGCGCGGTCACGGCCAGCACCGGGACGCTGAGGGTCGGGGCCGCCAGCGAGATCTGGTACGTCCTGGCGGTCTGCGGGAGCGCGTACCCCTGGTCGGTCGTCGAGATCACGACCCGCAGCCGGTGCCCGGTCGCGATGTCGCGGACGATGGCCGGCAGGGCGACGCGTACGGTCTGGCCGTTCAGCGGGCCGGTGAGCTGGACCGGGGCGACGAGGGACTCGGGGAGCGCCGGGCTGCCGTTCCCGCTCGGCACGTCCAGCAGCGAGGCGAACAGCGTCGCGTCGGGCGCGGTCCCGGTGACCTTGAGGTCGACGTAGGACGAGCCGGTCAGTTTGAGCGGCGAGCCCAACGCAGCCGTCTCGAACGTCGCGACCTGGCCGGGGAGCTGCGAGAGGGAGGACGACCCACCCGCCTGCGCCAGCTGGCTGAGGACCGAGCCCAGACCGGGCAGCTCGGTCAGCGCGGCGGGGCTGCCGCCGGCCGGGGCCACGACCGTCTGCTGGCCGCCGGTGAGCGTCAGGGTCCGGGTCGGCGTCGAGCCGGTCGAGGTCACCCCGGGCAGGCCGGGCGCGACCCGTACCGAGGGTGTCGGTTGGGAGTCCGACGCGGTCAGGGCGGCGTTGGGGACGGTCACCTCGAACCGGGTGTCCGGCGCGCTGCCGTCCTTCTTGAGGTAGCGGCCGAACCAGTCCAGCGTCAGCGAGTCCAGCCGCTGGGTCTCGGCCAGGCCGCCGTCGTGCCCCCCGCCGTACCAGATCAGCTTGACCGGGGTGCCGTTCGCGGCGATGCCCTTGGCGTTGGCGTCGCCCTCGCTGAGCGGGAACAGCGAGTCGGCCTCGCCCTGGATCAGCAGGGTCGGTGCCTTGATCTTGTCGAGGACGCGGGCCGGGCTGTTCGCCGCCATCAGGGCGAGAATCTGCGGCGTCGGCCGGCCCTGCGCCGCCGACGCCTGGTAGGCGGCGCAGTAGGCCGCGGCGAACCGGCCGCAGGTGGTCGGGGTGACTCCGTTGTCGCCTGAGCCGGTGCCGAAGAAGTCGGCGGCCCACTGCTTCTTGAACACGCCGGGCACGGCGATCGGCGCCTTGTCGGCCGCGCTGGTGGCAGGGCGGGTCTCGGCGAACTGCGGGAACAGCGACTGGCCGAGCTCGTTCCAGGTGATCGCCGGCACGATGGCGTCGATGCGCTGGTCGTAGCCGGCTGCCTCCAGGGCCAGCGCCCCGCCGTACGAGGCGCCGGCGATGCCCACCGTCGGGTCACCGGGCTTGTCGAGGTGGACACGGGGGTCCTTGGCCAGCAGGTCGATCAGCCGGCTGGCGTCCTTGACCTCGTAGTCGGGGGAGTCGAGGGTGATCTGGCCGCCGGAGTTGCCGAAGCCGCGGGCGCTGTAGGTCAGGGCGATGTAGCCGTGTCTGGCCAGCGTGAGGGCTTCGGAGGTCTCGTCGTCCTTGGTGCCGCCGAAGCCGTGGGCGAGGATCACCGCCGGCGCCGTACCGTGCAGGTTCTTCGGCACGAACAGGGTGGTGTCGAGCGAGACCTTGCTGCCGTCCGGCCCGTTGCCCACCGGCACCATGCTCGCCGTCTGGGTGACTCCCGGCTGCTGGCCGGCGACCGCGGCCGCACCCACGCCGGCCACCGCCACGATGACGGCTGCGGACGCGAGGGCGACGGTCGTACGGCGGCGCACGGCGTCGCTCCTCTCCGCTGACGTGAAGACTGTGAGTGGCCAGCCTATGTCCGGGGTGAGAAGCCGGCATGCAGCGCTCAGGGATCTCACAGGTCCGAGGGTCGTGGCGTTGGTCGGCGCCGGGCCGTTGCCCTGTTGCCTGGCTGGCGGGCGAGGGTGATTATCGGCAGGGAGAGGCCCCGGTCTCGCTGATGACGTTGGACGAGCCCGCCGAGCCCGGCGACTGGCCTCCCGGTGCGCGCGGGTCTTCGCCCTTGATTGCTCGCCGAGGACGACGTCCACAGGCGTTCGCCATCCGCAGTCGACGGAGGAGGAGCCACCATGAACCAGTCCCGGACCATCGGCTTGCTGCTCGCGCTGGTCACAGCCTGCATCAGCGGGGTCTCGGTATTCGTGAACGGCTACGGGGTGAAGCACTTCGCCAGTGCGACCACGTACACGACGGCCAAGAACCTCGTCGCGGCCGTACTGCTGCTCCTGGTGGTCTCGGCCGTCGCCCCTCGGCGAGGCCTGGTGACCCGGCCGTCGACGGCACGGTCCCGGTGGGGTCTGCTGGCCATCGCGCTGGTGGGCGGCAGCATCCCGTTCATTCTCTTCTTCGAGGGGCTCAGCCGGGCCACGTCGGTGCAGACGGCGTTCCTGCAGAAGACGTTGGTCGTCTGGGTCGCGCTGCTGGCCATTCCGTTGCTGGGCGAGAAGATCGGCGCCTGGCACTGGGGTGCCCTCGGGCTGCTCGTCGTCGGCCAGGCCGCGTTGACCGGGGCGACAACCGGTCCTCTGCACATCCGGTGGGGCAGTGGTGAGGTGATGGTGCTGGCCGCGACGTTGCTCTGGTCGGTCGAGGTCGTGATCGCCAAGCGGCTGCTGGCCGAGCTGTCGTCCTGGACGATCGGTGTGGCCCGGATGGTGTTGGGGTCACTGCTGCTCGTGGGCTGGGCGGTGGTCCGGGGGAATGCCGGCCAGCTGGTGCACCTGTCCGGCGGCCAGATGACGTGGGTGCTGGTCACCGGCCTGCTGCTCGGCGCGTACGTGGCGACCTGGTTCGCTGCGCTCGCCAAGGCACAGGCGGTGGATGTGACCGCCGTGCTGGTCGTGGGCGCCGTCATCACGGCACTGCTGTCGGCCCTCGTCAAAGGCACCCCCCTGCAGCCGCAGCTCGGCGGCCTCGGCCTGGTGCTGGCCGGCACCGCTGTCCTGGTCTGGCGGATGGCGGCGGGCCCGCGGCCGGTGGCGGCGTCGTGAGCACTGGGGTGGACGGCCCCCTGTTGTTCGCCCGGTTCGCCTACCCGCCGAACGCGCTGGGCTACTGCGGCCCGGCCGACTCCGACGCGGTGCTTCAGCACGCGGCGGCCGGTGTCAGCGACGGGCACCTGCGGCTGCTTGCCGCCGGCTTCGCTGGTGCGTGGCCCTATCTCCAGCTCATCGCCGGAGCCAACGGCCTCGTGGACCCACTCGACCCGGCCGTCGTCGAGGCGTACTGGATCGGCAACCGACTGCTCGACCGGGTGGGCAGCTTCGCCTTCGGCCGTTCCCTCGAGGATCGCTTCGAGGCGAGGATCGGTCGGTCGTTCCCGCGGTTGGTGGAGGCGGTGCCTGCCGGGGCGCTGCCGCACCACAGCTTCCACGTGTTCGGCGTCTACCCGTGGGTCGGGCTGCTGCGCAGCGGGTCGAGCGACCAGGCGTTGACGGTGCTCGACCGTTGCCGCATCCGCTGGGGCCAGGTCCAGTCCGTCGGCAGCGGGTCGGCCGTGGTCATCTCCCGCCCGCTCGTGTGGGACGGGCACCGGCTGGAGCTGGGGACCCCGCGCCCGGAGAACGTCCTCACCGGCGTCGCCGGCGGGATGCTGACCCCGGACATCGCGGTGGGGGAGTGGTACGCGCTGCACTGGGACTGGCTGTGCGAACGGCTCTCGCCGCAGCGGCTCTCGTCGCTGCGCCACTACTCCGGACGTCAGCTCGACCTCGTCAACGGGCTTGCTTTTCCCGCGCCTGCAACGGTTCTCAGTTAGGGAAGGCGGCACAGCTAGGCACCCCTCGACGCATCTGCAGATCTCTGCCAGCGTTGGCGAGTGACCAACCGAGACGAGGCAGACACATCCGGGCCTAGCCCGACGAAGCGCGTCCGCATCGTGCAGTTGAGCCCTGCCGCGCTGCATGCCTTGGCGGACGGCGACCTGGTTTCGGCGAACGCTGCGTCCAGCGTCCCCTTGACGGCCTACTTCACCGGCCCGGACTGGCGGGCAGTTTGGCGCCGCCGCAGCGC
>JAWWOL010000060.1:0-2700 GCA_033851695.1 Frankiales bacterium | reverse complement strand
CACGACACCTCGTGGTTGTCGGGACGCTGGACCGGCATGGTCGCGATCTCGGCGCTCGGCGTCTGGAAGGGCATCGGCTGGTCCATGATGATCTTCCTGGCGGCCCTCCAGGGGGTGCCTCGCGAGCTGCTCGAGTCCGCCGCGGTCGACGGAGCGGGGCCGTGGCAACGGTTCCGCGCGGTGACCCTGCCGGCGATCTGGCCGGCCGGCGCCTTCGTCACGATCATGTTGGTGATCGGCGGCTTCAACGTCTTCATCTCGGTCATCCTCATGACCGGGGGCGGTCCGGCGGACTCGACCCAGGTCCTGCTCACCTACATGTACAAGCAGGCCTTTACCAACCTCGACTTCGGGTACGGCGCCACCATCGCGGTGCTGCTCACCCTCGGCGTCTTCGTGCTCTCGGCCCTCCAGCTCCGGCTGTTCCGCGGCGACAGTGAGGAGATGGCATGACCAGCCTGACGTTCGGCTCCCGGCGCGGGTCGGCCAGGATCGGCCGCAACACCGCGCGCTACGTCCTGCTCATCGTGGGCGCCGCCATCATGGTGCTGCCCTTCCTCTACATGCTCTCGACCTCGTTCAAGTCGCAGACCTACGTCCTGACGATCCCGCCGCAGTTCATCCCGCACCCGGCGACGGTGCAGAACTATCCGGATGCCTGGCACAGCGGGGACTTCGCCCGCTACCTGGTCAACTCCGTGGTGGTGGCCGTCGCCGTCACGGCCGCCTCGCTGCTGGTCAGCTCGATGATGGCGTACGGCTTCGCCCGGTTCCGGTTCTTCGGCAAGGAGCTGCTGTTCAAGGTGCTGCTGCTCGGACTGATGATCCCGCCGATGATGCTGATCATCCCGCAGTTCCTGCTGGCCAAGTACTTCGGGCTGATCGACTCCCTGCTCGGCCTGTTCGTCTTCTACGTCGGCAGCACCTTGTCGCTCAACACGTTTCTGCTGCGCGGGTTCTTCAGCGCGATCCCGGTCGAGCTCGAGCAGGCCATGCAGGTCGACGGCGCCAACGCCTGGACGCGCTACTGGCGGCTGATCCTGCCGCTCTCCAAGCCGGCGCTCGCGACGGCCACCATCTTCACCTTCCTGGCCAGCTGGGACGAGTTCACCTGGGCGCTCACCATCATCAACACGCCCAACAACCGCACCCTGCCCCTCGCCATCGCGCTCTTCCAGGGCCAGAACTCCACCTTGTGGGGCCTGGTCTTCGCCGCCTCCATGATCGCGATCGTGCCGGTCATCATCGTGTTCCTGGTTTTCCAACGCTATTTCGTGCAAGGCCTCACCTCCGGAGCTGTCAAGGGATGACCGATCTGCTGCCCACCCAGGGCATCTACACCTCAGGGACCACCGCTTCCCTCGAGGTTCGCGAGCTCGCCGTCCCTGCCGTGCTGACCGTCACCCGGCTGGGCGAGACGGTCTCCGAGCACCCGGTCGGTGCCCCAGGCCTGGTCGACGTGGCCGGGCTCGCGCCGGGGGGCTACGGCGTCGAGCTGTCCGTGGACGGGGTGACCGTCGCTCGTACCGCTCTCGAGGTCTCCGACCGGCCGCGGAGCTCGCTGCGGTACGGGTTCGTCGTCGACTTCCGGCCGGGTCGTGACCTCGCCGCGGTGGCGGACAACCTGCGGCGGCTGCACCTGACCGGGATCCAGTTCTACGACTGGGCCTACCGGCACGCCGACCTGCTCGGCGGCGGCGAGACCTACGACGATGCCCTCGGCCAGCCGGTGTCGCTGGACAGCGTGCGCTCGCTGATCGCGACCTGCCACGAGGTCGGAGCCGATGCCCTGGGCTACGCGGCGGTCTACGCGGTCGGCCCGCAGGAGTGGGCCGACTGGGAGCAGGACGCGCTGCTGACCGCCGGCGGGGTCCCGTACGGGCTGGGCGACTTCCTGTTCATCGTCGACCCGGCTGCCAAGGACTGGCTCGAGCACCTGCGCGGCGAGTTGTCGGCCGCCACCGAGCTGGTCGGCTTCGACGGGTTCCACCTGGACCAGTACGGCTACCCCAAGCGAGCCCTCCGGCCAGACGGAGAGCTGGTCGACGTGGCCGAGAGCTTCGTCGCGATGATCGGCGGCGTGCGCAGGCAGCTGCCGCTGGCACGACTGGTCTTCAACAACGTCAACGACTTTCCCACGTGGGCGACTGCCGGGGCGGACCAGGATGCGGTCTATGTCGAGGTGTGGGCGCCGAACGTCGGGCTGGAGCACCTGGCCCAGGTCGTGACCCGGGCGCGGTCGGCAGGTGCCGGAAAGCCGGTGGTCGTCGCGGCCTACCAGCACGTCTACGACTCAGCGCCGGCCGAGGTCAGCGACCTCTCGACGGCGCTGACCATGGCGACGCTGTTCTCCCACGGGGCGACCCACCTGCTGTGCGGGGAGGCCGACCGGATCCTCGTCGACCCTTACTACGTGCGCAACCACATGGTCGAGCCGTCCACCGCCGGCCTGCTCAGGCGCTGGTACGACTTCCTGGTCGAGCACAATGAACTGCTGATGCCGCAAGGGATCGCGGACGTGACCGGCTCGTACGCAGGGCTCTACAACGACGACCTGGACGTCACGTACGCGCTGGCCGGCGTCGCCGAGCACGCGACCGCCGGCTCGGTGTGGCGGCGGATCACTCAGGTCGGCGACCAGCTGGTCGTGCACCTGGTCAACCTGACCGGGCAGGACGACACGCTGTGGGACGCCCCCCG
>JAWWOL010000052.1:0-10203 GCA_033851695.1 Frankiales bacterium | reverse complement strand
AGGAGCCGAAGGCGCAGGGGCGAGACACCTTGGGCCTGGTGGCCGGGGCGTTCTTCGCCGCGGTCGGCCTGACCTACCTGATCGGCGGCGACCATGCCGTCTCCGACAACTGGGGCCTGGCCCTTCCGGTGCTGCTCGTCCTCCTCGGGGTCGCCGGTCTCGCCGGGTCAGGCCTCGTACGCGGCTCACGGCGCCAGTCCCGCAACCTGGCGCAGACCGAGCCGCGGCCGTCGGCCGACGACGAGCCCGAGGCGTGACCGGTACGGCCAAGGCCCCGGCATTCCGGCACAAAGGGGCCATGGCCGACACTGCCGCCGCACACCAGCTCGCGCAGGTCAACATCGCCCGGCTGCTGGCTCCGCTGGACCACCCGCAGCTGGCGGAGTTCGTCGCGAACCTCGACCCGGTGAACGCCGAGGCCGAGCAGGCGGACGGCTTCGTCTGGCGGCTCAAGGACGAGGCCGGCAACGCCACGCACATCGAGGCGTTCTCCTGGGACGTCGGAGAGAGTGCCGGCCTCATCGTGAACATGTCCGTGTGGGTCGACATGGAGCACCTGACCGACTTCGTCTACGGCGCGATGCACCGCGCGGTCCTGCGGCAACGCCGCGACTGGTTCGCCTCGGTGCAGGAGCACACGACCGGCTGCTGGTGGGTCCCCGCCGGGGAGACGCCGACGACCGCTGACGCCGAGGACCGGGTCCGCCACCTACGGGCGCACGGGCCGACCCCGTGGGCCTTCACCCTGCGCGAGCACTTCCCGGCACCCGCCCCAGGCGGGGGCTACGAGCCAGTTTCGACGGTGCCGGCCGCCCGCACTAGCGAGGGGCTCGCGCAGCTCTGCTGAGCACAAGGCGGCGGAGCAGCAGCGCGTTGCCCACCGCGGCAGCGGCGAACAGCGCCACGTTGACCGGACCGGTCGCCACGAACGTACGGTCCGCGACGCGGTCGGCGGACACCCCTGACGACACGAGCGTGACGACCTGCACCGTCAACCCGTACGCCACGTAGACCCCGGTCACGGCGAGGATCCCGAACGGCAGGGTGAGCAGCACCGCGGCCAGGTAGAACCGCCCGTCGCGGGTGACCTGCTCGGTGACCACGAGCGACGAGACGAGCAGGACGTACGGTGCGGCGAACCGGACCCATCGACTGCCAAGATCGATCCCCATGGCGCCAGTATGTGCCAGGCCTGCGCGGGGATGCGATCCGGCTCCGGTTTGGTTGGATGGGTCGACAACCCCTTCGTCGTACGGGAGCTGCAGTGCTGGAGCAAGACGCGATCAAGCGGGTCCTCGCGGTCACCGCCCACCCCGATGACGTCGACTTCGGAGCGGGCGGCACGGTCGCGCTCTTCACCAAGGCAGGCGTCGAGGTGGCCTACTGCATCTGTACGGACGGCGACGCCGGAGGCTTCGACCCGGCGGTCCCTCGCAGCGAGATCGCCGGCATCCGCCAGGCCGAGCAGCGGGCGGCCGGCGAGGTCCTGGGCGTGCACGACGTGACCTATCTCGGTTACCCCGACGGCAAGCTCGAGGTCACCCAGGAGCTACGCCGCGACATCAGCCGGCAGATCCGCCGCGTACGCCCTGACGTCGTCCTGCTGCAGAGCCCGGAGCGGCACTGGCAGCGCATCGGGGCCAGCCACCCCGACCACATGGCCGCTGGCGAGGCGGCGCTGCGCTCGGTCTACCCCGACGCCCGCAACCCGTTCGCCCACCCGGAGCTGCTCGAGGAGGGGTTCGTCGACTACAAGGTGCCCGAGGTCTGGGTGACCGGCCGCGAGCACCCGACCCACTGGGTCGACGTGACCGACGTCTTCGAGCTCAAGAAGGAGGCGCTGCTCTGCCACGCCTCGCAGCTGCCGGACCCGGCGCAGCTCGACCCGATGCTCCGCGGCTGGCTGACCGCCCAGGCGCAGGCCGGCGGGCTACCCGAGGGCCGGCTCGCCGAGGCGTTTTACCGGATGGAAACCGCCTAGCCACACGCCAGGTACTCTGGTCCGGCGGCGCCTCCCGGCGCCCCAGTTGTGCGGTCCACCGTCGTGCCGCCTGTGACGCGTTTCTCGTGCCCCAGGAGGTAGTCATGGCTCGGTCCTACGTGCTGGTCCAGACCGATGTCGGCCGTGCCGTCGAGATCGCCGAGGCTGCCGTGGTGCTGCCGGGAGTGACCTTCGCGGATGCCGTGACCGGCCCGTACGACCTGGTGGTCGCCCTCGACGGCGACGGCAGCGCAGCCCTCGGGGCCCTGCAGAAGCTCCCCGGCGTCACCCGCACCATCTCCTGCGGCCCGACCATCACGCTGCCCTAGGAGACGTTCCCGCCGTCCGGTGGCAGGCACATCTTGGCGTGCAGCTCGACGGTCAGCTCATGGATCTTCTTGGTGAGCACGGTGTTCGTGTTGAGCTCCTGCTCCTGTGCCACGAAGTCGTGGTCGGCCTTGGCCTGCTGGAAGGCTGACTGCCGGTTCTGACCGATCATCACGAAGGTCGACAGGAAGATCGCCTCGAGCGAGACGACCAGGGTGAGCTTGGGCCATGGGTTCTTCTCGATGAGCAACATCCACACCGCGAAGACCGCGATGTGCACGTAGACGAACATCATCGAGCCGGCGAACTTGGTGATCGCGTCGGCGACCCTGACCTGCAGGTCGCTCGCCCGCTTCTCCAGCGTGCGCTGGACGACGGGGTGGTGGACCGGCTGCTGCGACGGCAAGGGCGCCGTGGGCGTGGAGGTCGCCGAGGTCGTGGTCACGCGCAGCAGTCAACCTCAGCCGAGTCGCCTCGCGTGGGAAGCGCGGCCGCGTTCTTAGATTGGGCTGGGATCAGCCGCCGGACTTGCGCCGGAACTGGCGGGTGCGCTTGTCGTTGCTGTGCGGGACGGCCGAGCTGCCCGGCGTGTGCGGGGTGGCGTTGGCACCGGTCGTGCCGTGCTTCTTGTCCAGCGCGGCACGGAACTTGGCCCGTACGTCGTCGGCCGGCGCCTGGTCGGGTGTCTCGTCTGCGGAGGGGGTGGTCATGCCACCAGTGTCCTCCGATCCGGGTCTGGAGACGACAGAGGCGCCAGAGACGACGAGGCCGGCGCACCTCCTGGGCGGAGGCGCGCCGGCGAGCGTCGCAGGGTCAGATGCGTGCGCCACGACCCTTGAAAATCGACCAGCCACCAGGGCCGACGGCGAAGCCGACCACGATGAGCACGATGCCGACGATGATCGAGCCATTGAACAGCGCGATGATCCCGGCGATGACGAGAATGACTGCTGCGAGCCACAGGATGAATGCCATGCGCGCGTTTTTCCCGCGTTCCGCGCAGACAATCACGCCAGGGCAAGACTTTTTTTGCTATTGGACCGGCACGATGTCCCCGGCCCCGAGGCGTACGGCATCGGCGGAGGCATCGTCCATCTGCTCCTGGGACGCCCGCTCGGCCTCCACCCGGGCGAGGTAGTGGTCGATCTCGTCCTTCTCCTTGGCCGCGTCCCAGCCGAGGACCGGCGCCATCAGCCGCGCGACGACCGGGGCTGCAGTCACCCCGCGGTCCCAGCCCTCGATCGAGGCCCGGGTGCGGCGGGCCAGCACGTCGTCGAGGTGCCGGGCGCCTTCGTGGCTGGCTGCGTAGACCGCCTCGACCTGCAGGTAGTCGTCCACCCCCGGCAACGGCTCGGCGAGCGACGGGTGGGCGGCGATCAGGTCGAGCACCTCGGTGATCAGCGACCCGTACCGGTGCAGCAGGTGGTCGATCCGGGCCACGTGCAGCCCGGAGCTGTCGGCGAGCTTGTGCCGCTGGTTGAGCAGCGCCGGCCAGCCCTCGGCCCCGACGAGCGGCACGTTGTGGGTCACCGACTCCGGCACTGCGGCGTCCATGGAGCGCGCGGCCTCGTCGATCGCGTCCTTGCCCATGACCCGGTAGGTCGTGTACTTGCCGCCGGCCACGACGACCAGTCCGGGCACCGGGTGACCGACCACGTGCTCGCGGGACAGCTTGGACGTCGACTCGCTCTCGCCGGACAGCAGCGGGCGCAGCCCCGCGTAGACCCCCTCGACGTCGGCCCGGGTCAGCGGTGAGGTCAGGAACGCGTTGACCCGCTCGAGCAGGTAGTCGATGTCCTTGGCCGTCGCCGCCGGGTGCGCAAGGTCGAACTTCCAGTCGGTGTCCGTCGTCCCGATGATCCAGTGCCGACCCCAGGGGATGACGAACAGCACGCTGGTCTCGGTCCGCAGGATGATGCCGGTGTTGGACTGCACCCGGTCGCGGGGCACGACCAGGTGCACGCCCTTCGAGGCCCGTACGTGGAACTGCCCACGGGTCTCGGCCATCCGCTGCGTCTCGTCGGTCCACACGCCGGTGGCGTTGACCACCTGCTTGGCCCGTACGTCGAACTCCTCCCCGGTCTCGAGGTCGACGACCCGGGCCCCGGTCACCCGCTCGCCCTCACGGAGGAAGTCGACGACCTTCGTACGGTTGGCAGCCAGCGCCCCGAATGACGCCGCCGTCCGTACGACGGTCATGGTGTGCCGGGCGTCGTCGACCTGCGCGTCCCAGTACTGCACGGCACCGACGAGGGCGCTCGGCTTGAGGCACGGCGCCTCGCGGAGCGAGCCACGGTGGGACAGGTGCCGGTGGTGCGGCACCCCGCGGCTGGCCCGGCCGATCGTCCCCATCGTGTCGTAGATCAGGACACCGGAGCCCACGTAGGGCCGTTCCCAGAACCGATGGGTCAGCGGATAAAGGAACGGCACCTCGCGGACCAGGTGCGGAGCCAGCTTCTGGATCAGCAGGCTCCGCTCGTACAGTGCCTCGCGGACCAGCCCGAAGTCGAGCATCTCCAGGTAGCGCAGGCCGCCGTGAATGAGCTTCGACGACCGTGACGACGTGCCACTCGCCCAGTCGCGCGCCTCGACGATCGCCGTGGACAGGCCACGGGTGACCGCGTCGAGCGCGGAACCGGCGCCGACGACTCCCCCGCCCACGATGAGGATGTCGAGCTCGTGCGCGGCCTTCATCTGGTCGAGTGACTGACGGCGGGCCTCGGGAGACAGTGCAGCGGTGATCATGGCAACCCTTCGGGAGATGTGCTGGCCGGCAAGGACAACGGGTCAGCTGACGTCCACCCAGTCGAGGGTGCGCTGGACCGCCTTCTTCCAACCGACGTACCCCTTCGCCCGCTCGTCGTCGGACCACTCAGGCTTCCACGCCTGCGACTCGTTCCAGTTGTCCCGGAGCTCGTCGGTGTCCTTCCAGAAGCCGACCGCGAGGCCGGCTGCGTAGGCGGCACCGAGCGCTGTCGTCTCGGCAACGACCGGGCGGCTGACGGTGACTCCCAGGATGTCGGCCTGCAGCTGCATGGCCAGGCTGTTGGCCGTGACGCCGCCGTCGACCTTGAGCACCTCGAGCTTGACCCCGGAGTCGGACTCCATCGCCTCAGCGACGTCGCGGCTCTGGTAGCAGATCGCCTCCAGTGTCGCCCTGGCGAGGTGCGCGTTGGTGTTGAACCGGGACAGCCCGACGATCGCCCCGCGCGCGTCACTGCGCCAGTAGGGGGCGAACAGTCCGGAGAACGCTGGTACGAAGTACATGCCGCCGTTGTCCTTGACCTGACCGGCAAGCGCCTCGATCTCTGCAGCACCGGAGATGATGCCGAGCTGGTCCCGCAGCCACTGCACCGCCGAGCCGGTCACCGCGATCGAACCCTCGAGCGCATAGGTGGGCCGGTCGTCGCCGAACTTGTAGCACACGGTCGTCAGGAGGCCGTTCGAGCTGCGTACGAGCTCCTCCCCGGTGTTGAGCAACAGGAAGTTGCCTGTGCCGTAGGTGTTCTTGGCCTCGCCGGCGGCAAAGCAGACCTGGCCCACCATGGCGGCCTGCTGGTCGCCGAGGTCGCCGGTCAGCTTGACCCCAGCAGCTGCGGGATGGACGACCTCGCCATAACCCCTCGGGTCCGACGACGGCCGGATCTCCGGCAGCATCGCCCTGGGAATGTTGAAGAATCCGAGCAGCTCGTCGTCCCAGTCAAGGGTCTCGAGGTTCATGAGCATCGTCCGGCTGGCGTTGGTCGGGTCCGTGACGTGGACGCCGCCCTTGGTGCCCCCGGTGAGGTTCCAGATCAGCCAGCAGTCGGTGTTGCCGAAGATCGCGTCGCCCTTCTCGGCGTCCGCCCTTACCCCGTCGACGTTCTCGAGGATCCACTGGATCTTGCCGCCGGAGAAGTAGGTCGCTGGTGGCAGGCCTGCCTTCCGCCGGATGACGTCGCCGCGGCCGTCGCGGTCGAGCGCGGAGGCGATCCGGTCCGTACGGGTGTCCTGCCACACGATGGCGTTGTAGTAGGGCCGACCGGTGTTCTTGTTCCACACCACGGTCGTCTCACGCTGGTTGGTGATGCCGAGTGCGGCGAAGTCCGACGCGGTCAGGCCGGCAGCATTGACCGCCGTCTGCAGCACGGCACTGCTGCGTTCCCAGATCTCCACCGGGTTGTGCTCGACCCAGCCCGGCTGGGTCATGATCTGCTCGTGCTCGAGCTGGTGCTTGCCCCGCTCGTTTCCGGAGTGGTCAAAGATCATGAACCGGGAGCTGGTGGTGCCTTGGTCGATTGCTCCGACGAAGTCGGCCATGGTGTCTCCTCTGCGTAGTGATGCCAAGGAAAAGACTTCGAGCCTGCCGTCACGCCTGCGGGTCGCGCCCCGCTGCTGCCTCACCGGCCGCGACCTGCTCCTTGGTGGGCAGGTACCTGCTGATGCCGAACTGGTACAGGCCGGCACCGATCACGCCGCCGATCAGCGGGCCGACGATGGGCACCCAGAAGTAGAGATGCCCGTACTGGTCTCTGAAAGCTGTCCCGTAGCCGGTCACGAACGACGCCAGCCGGGGGCCGAAGTCACGGGCCGGGTTGATGGCATATCCGGCGTCGGTTCCCCACGCCATGCCGATCGCGACGACCAGCAGGCCGATGACGACGGGCGCGAGGTTGGACAGCGGCGTCGAGTTGCGGGTGTCGATGATGGCGAAGACCAGGAACAGCAGGATCGCCGTGCCGATGATCTGGTCGCGTAGCGCCCCCATGTCGGAGACCGGAGCACCACCGTTGCCGGGCAGCGTCGAGAAGATGCCCTGGCTCTTGATCGTGTGGCCGGGGTCGAACTTCGCGATCACCTCGGTGTAGTTCCATCGGACCAGCATCGCCGCGGCGAACGCGCCGGCGGTCTGCGCAAGCGCGTACGGGAGCACCTTGCGCCAGGGGAAGCCCTGGAACACCGCCAGGGCGACGGTCACCGCGGGGTTGATGTGCGCTCCGCTGATCTTGCCCGCGACGTAGATGCCGAGCGTGACGCCCAGGCCCCAGGCCCAGGCGATGCTGTCATGTGCGCCGAGTCCGCCGGCCACCACTTGGGCCACGACGCCGACGCCGAACAGGATGAGGATGAAGGTGCCGAAGAACTCCGCGATCAACTCTCCGGTGAGACCAGGGACGTACGGCTTGATGGCGCCACGGGCAGCGTCGATCCGGATCTCACCCGTGGCTTGCGACGACGCGGTGGCGGGCGTCCTGGGGGCCATGTGCATCACTCCGTTCCCTGAGAGGGGTGTCCGAGGCCGCTCGGGTTTCCGTCTCGCTGCGGGGCGGTTTCGGGCATGGGTCGATGGCCGAACTCTAGGAGCCGGGCCGGGCGGACGATAGACGCAGCGGTCGACATTGCCGACCGAGAAATTCGCGGCCAGCCTGAACTCTCGCTCTGCCCCGTAAGCGTTAGACGACGCTCCGTAGCGGAAATCGGTGCAGCCTGCCCGGCGTGGGGTCGACAATGCCGACCGAATGGCGGCTGACGGTTATCGTGACAGTGTGCCGGGTGCCATCCAGTCGGTGGAGCGCGCGGCGGCGATCCTGCAGCTCGTGGCCGAGAGCTCTGCGCCGCTGGGGCTGACGGACGTCGCGGAATCCCTCGACCTGGCCAAGGCCACCACCCACGGCCTCCTACGGACGCTGCACGACGTCGGCTTCCTTGAGCAGGACGAGGCGACCGGGAAGTACGCGATCGGCCGGGGGCTGATCGACCTGTCCCACGCCCGGGTGGACCCGCACGACCTGCGCTCGCACGCCATGAACTGGGCCGACTCACTGGCCAGCCGCAGCGGCGAGGCCGTCCGCATCGCGACCTTCGTCAACGGGCTGCCGACCATCGTGCACCACGTGTTCCGGCCCGATGACACCCTGCAACGGCTGGAGATCGGGCTCCGGGTGCCGGTCCACGCGACGGCACTGGGCAAGGCGCTGCTCGCCTGGGGCGGCTTCCCCCGCGGTCGCCCGGACAGCGAGTTCGACCGCTTCACGCAGCACACCGTCACCGATCCGCGAGAGCTCACCCGCACCCTGGTGGACGTACGGCGGCAGGGCTGGTCCTGCGACGTCGAGGAGCACCATCCCGGGGAGGCCTCCGTCGCCGCGCCGGTGCGGGGTGCCGTCGGGCGCGTGGTCGGGGCGATCGGCGTGACCGGGCCGGTCGACCGGGTCTGCGACGCCGGCGGCCACCCGCGGGCACACCTGGTGAGCCAGGTGACCGACACCGCCCGGTCGGTCTCCCGTGACCTCGTGACCTCGCGCCGATGACCGCCCGCTACATCCTTGCCGTCGACCAGGGGACGACGTCCACGCGCTCCATCCTCTTCGACCAGTCGGCGCGGCTCGTGGCCGTACGCCAGCTCGAGCACCATCAGCACTTTCCACGTCCCGGCTGGGTCGAGCACGATGCGTCGGAGATCTGGCGCAACCTGTGCCGGCTGATCCCCGAGACGCTGCACGACGCCGGCATCGGTCTCGACAGCCTGGCCGGGGTCGGCATCGCCAACCAGCGCGAGACGACCGTGGTGTGGGACCGTCGGACCGGAAAGCCCGTGCACCAGGCGATCGTCTGGCAGGACACCCGGACGTCGGCGTTCCTGGAGTCCCTGGGTGACAAGGCCCAGTCCGTACGGGACATCGCCGGCCTCCCGCTCGCGCCGTACTTCAGCGCCTCGCGCCTGCGGTGGACCCTGGATCACGTACCGCTGGCCCGCGAGCACGCGGAGAACGGCCAGCTGCTGTTCGGCACCATGGAGACCTGGCTGATCTGGAACCTCACCGGGGGCACCAAGGGCGGCGTCCACGTCACCGACGTCACCAACGCCAGCCGGACGATGCTGATGAACCTGCGCACGCTGGAGTGGGACCCCTACCTGCTCGAGCTGTTCAACATCCCCACGGCGATGCTGCCGGAGATCCGGCCCTCGATGGACCGGTACGGGACCTGCACCGGGGTGCTCCAAGGGGTGCCGCTGGTCGGGGCGCTCGGGGACCAGCAGGCGGCGCTTTTCGGCCAGACCTGTTTCGACGCCGGCGACGCGAAGTGCACCTACGGCACCGGCAGCTTTCTGCTGCTCAACACCGGGCCTGAGGTGATCGCGTCCAGCCACGGACTGATCCCGACGGTCGCCTACCAGATCGCGGGCCAGGAGCCGGTCTACGCCCTCGAGGGCTCGATCGCGGTCACCGGGTCACTGGTGCAGTGGCTGCGCGACGGGCTGGGACTGATCACGACCGCACCCGAGATCGAAACCCTGGCCTCCTCGGTTGCCGACAACGGCGGCTGCTACGTGGTTCCCGCGTTCGCCGGCCTCTTCGCCCCGTACTGGCGGAGCGAGGCCCGTGGGGTCATCGCCGGCCTCACGTCCTACGTCAACAAGGGGCACCTGGCGCGCGCGGTGCTCGAGGCCACCGGCTGGCAGACCCGCGAGGTGATCGACGCGATGAACGCGGACTCCGGGCTGACCCTGCGGACGTTGCGGGTCGACGGCGGGATGACCGCCAACAACCTGCTCATGCAGTTCATCGCCGACATCCTCGACGCCACCGTGGTGCGCCCGATGATGAGCGAGACGGTGTCGCTGGGCGCCGCCTACGCCGCCGGTCTGGTCACCGGCTTCTGGCCCGACCTGGCGTCGCTGCGCCGCAACTGGCACCGGGCGGCGCAGTGGACGCCGGACATGGACCCGGTCCGGCGGGAGCGGGAGTACGAGGACTGGAAGTACGCGGTCACCCGGACGTTCGGCTGGATCCGCGGCGAGGAAGAGGAGTAGGGCAGGATCACTCCCACTCGATGGTGCCCGGCGGCTTGCTCGTCACGTCGAGCACCACGCGGTTGATCTCGCGCACCTCGTTGGTGATCCGGGTCGAGAT
>JAWWOL010000049.1:0-5905 GCA_033851695.1 Frankiales bacterium | reverse complement strand
GGATCTTCAGCTCATTTCTGAAGCGCACGTCGAAGGGCTCCGCGGAGGCCGCAAAATTGCGGTTGCTCTCGAACGGATCGATGCCTTCGAGGTAGACCCCAGCCACCGGTCCTCCAGGTGTCGTGGTGACGGTGACAACCTCGAGGTTCTGGCCCAGGGCGCGCCGAGACTGCGTCATCTCTTCCTGGCCGAACGTCTCCTTGGCCCAGATCCGTCCGTGGTCCTCCTGCTCGGGAACGAGCGGGGCACAGAAAGCCATCCCTCGACGCCGCTCCGTGACGCCACGATCAACCCACTCGCCGACCGTCTCAGGCGGCGGGCCGTCCGGCGGTGCGGTGACGTCGATCCCGTGCACCGCTTTGACCGTGGCGACGAAGAATCGGTCCAGTTCCGAGGTGCTCTGCGCATAGGTGCCGATGACCTGGCCGGCGGGTCCCTCGGACTCCGTGTAGGCGACGACGAAATCACCCATCGGGGTGTGCTGCCAGTAGGCACGCTCGAGGGTTACGCCTGCCCGTCGACGCGACTCGAAGTACGCCCGGGGCTCGGCCTTGAATCGCTCGGCGATGCTCCGGATGTCAGTCTCGGTCCTGCCGGCCAGGACCGGAAAGGTAAGAACGGTACGGTTCATCTCACAGCCTCCGTCGGTCGGTGCCTCGACCTGGTGCTCTTGACGCGGAGACTAGCCACGCGACGAGTCGCTGGAAAGACCTGAGGGCGTCGCGATCCCGCTCCTGATTCCGGACCGTCCTCGTCGTCCCGCTGCTCGCCAACCTCGGAAGGCGGCCGGCCCCCGGATCCGGTTCAGCCCTTCACCGCCCCCTCGTTCGCACCACGGATGAAGTAGCGCTGCAGCAGCGCGAAGACCAACGCAACGGGGATGGTCGCGAGCAGCGCCCCGGAGAGCTTGAGCGGGTACTGCGTACCGGCCCCCAGTGAGCCGGTGACCAGGTTGCCCAGCCACAGCGGCAGCGTGTAGTACTGCGGGCTCTGGACCGATACGAGGACCTGCGCGAACTCGTTCCAGGAGCCTTGGAACGACAGGATGGTCAAGGTGATCAGGGCCGGTCTGGCCATCGGCAGCACGACGGACCAGAACAGTCGGAACGTGCCCGCGCCGTCGATGCGGGCCGCCTCCTCGATGTTCTCCGACACCGACTCGAAGAACTGCTTCATGATGAAGACGCCCGCCGCGTCGGCCAGCAACGGCAGCACCAGCGCCGGGTAGGTGTCATAGATGCCGAGTCGGTTGAGCACCAGGAACTTCGGGATCAGCAGCACCACACCCGGGACCGCCAGGACTGCCAGAATCGCGCCGAACAGGATGCGGCGGCCCGGAAAGCGGAGCCGGGCGAGGGCGTAGCCGGCCAGGGAGTCCAGGAAGACCCGGCCCGCCGTGACGAGCACCGTCACCAGGACCGAGTTGGCCAGGGCGCGGGGGAAGCCGGAGGATCCGTTGGCGAGCCGGCCGATCGAGTCACGGGTGGAGACCGGGTGGGGGATCAGCCCCAGCGGGTGGTTCGCGGCGTCGGCCTGCGTCTTGAACGACGTCACGATCTGCAGCAGGAACGGCACCAGGTAGACCAGGGCGAGGAACACCAGGACGGCGTACGCCAGGAACGTCGCCGCGAAGGACCTGCCGTGGTGGTCCCCGCGGTGCGCCTCCGCAGGCTTGCCGCGCCGACTTCCGTGCACGGTGGCGACCATGTCAGCCCACCTTCCCGGCGGACCCCGGCGCTGCGCCGGAGCGCCGCGCCGCGCGACTACGGGACCTGGCCTTCGCGTTGGTCCGGTCGCGCATGACGAACCGCTGCAGCAGGGTGAACACGATGATGATGGCGAAGAGCACGAAGGCCATCGCCGAGCCGACTCCCCAGGAATGGTCCTTGAAGCCACTCGTGTACGACAGGTAGGCGGGGCTGAGCGTCGTCTTGTCCGGTCCGCCCTGGGTCGCGAGGTAGACCTGGTCGAACACCTGCCAGCTGCCGATGAGTCCCAGGGTCACGACCAGAAAAGTCGCGGGCTTGAGCATCGGCAGCACCACGAACCGCAGCCGCTGCCAGCCGTTGGCGCCGTCGAGGACGCTCGCCTCCTCGATGTCCACCGAGATGTCCTGCAGCGCGGCCAGGAAGATCAGCATGAAGGTGCCGGCCGTCGTCCAGACCACCAGCGCGATGATGGCGCACATGGCGACGCTCGGTCCCGAGATCCAGTCCCACCAGGTGAGGCTCAGGAACCCGTGGTTGACCAGCGCCGACGGCGGGTTGGCCGGATCAGCGATGCCCAGTGCCGCGAGCAGGTTCTGCACCACGCCGTTGGAGTCGTTCAGCCAGTTCGGGCCCTTGACGCCGACCTTGGCGAGGATCGCGTTGAGCGCCCCGCCGTTGAAGACGAAGAGGAACACGGTCGTGATGGCGACGGAGCTTGTGACGGAGGGGAAGTAGAACGCGGAGCGGAAGAAGCCCTTGGCCTTGAGCATCTTGCCGTTGACCAGCAGGGCCAGCGACAACGCGAGCGCCGTCTGCAGGGGGACCACCAGCAGGGTGTAGTAGAAGATGTTGCGGATGCTGGTCATGAAGTCCTGGCGGGTCAGCCCGTCCTTCGTGAACAGGTCGGTGTAGTTGCGCAGCCCGACCGTGGGGACGTTGCGCCGGAACGGCGTCCCGATACCGTTCCAGTCGGTGAAGCTGACCCATAGCGCCATGAGGACCGGCACGGCCAGGAAGAGCACGAGCAGGGCGACGGCCGGCGAGACGAAGAGCCAGCCGGTCGTGCGCTCGGGCCCGCGGATGCCCGCGCCTTTCCTGCGTCGCCGTGGCCGGCTGGCGGGGGCGATCGGCTCGGCGGTGGTGGCTGCGGCCATCTGCGCTCTCCTGTGAGGTGTGGCCCGGGTGCCCGCGGGGAGCGCTGGGCTCCCCGCGGGCCGATCGGCTGCGCCGGAGTCAGCTGCTGGACGGCAGGTCCTTCTGCAGCCGGCTGAGGATGGTCTTCGGGTCGAGCGTCGCCAGCTTGGTCAGCTGGTTGTCGTAGTCGGCCATGACCGCGGTCAGCTTGGGAGCCTTGACCGGACCGACACCGTAGGCGGCGCCGTCGAGGAACACCTTGAACGTCGGGAACTGCTGGGCGTAGTCAGCCGCTGCGGACTGGATGGACGGCATCACGCCGAAGGCCTTGGCGAAGGCCAGCTGCTGGTCCTTCGCGGTCATGGCGTTGACGAAGTCGACCGCCTGCTGCTTGTGCGCCGAGGAGGCAGGAATCCCCCAGCAGTTGGTGAACGCCAGCGTCCCCTTGCCTGCAGGGCCGGCGGGCAGCGGGGCCACCTGGTACTTCACCGTCTTGTAGTCGCTGGACATGGCGCCGGCGATCCAGTTGCCTTCGATCGTCATGGCAGCCTTGCCCTTGCCGAACGCCTCGCCACCCCAACCGGCGCCGACCTGCGTGTTGTACTGCAGCAATCCCTTCTGCAGCAGGGACTTCGTGTAGGCCAGCGCGGTGATGTTCTGCGGGCTGTCGGCCGTCGGCTTACCGTTCTTGTCCAGCAGGTTGCCGCCGGCCTGGACCAGGAACGCGTCGACCCGGTCGTGCCCGGTGCTGATGACGAGCGGGGTGACCCCGGGCAGGGCCGACTTGAGCTTGCCCGACACGGAGGTCAGCTGGTCCCACGTGGTCGGGATGTCAGCGGCGGTCAGGCCGGCCTTGGTCCACATGTCGCTGTTGATCTCGAGGGCGAGGGTGGAGAAGTCCTTGGGCGCGCAGTAGAACGTGCCCTTGTACGTGAAGGCGTCCTTCAGCGTGGGGTAGAAGTCGCTCGCGCCGGCCGCTTTGTCGCCGTACGCGTACAAGGCACCGGTGCTGGCGTAGTCGGCCAGCTTCGAGGCATCGAGGTAGAACACGTCCGGCGGCTTGTTGGCAGCGAACGCCTGGCCGAGCTGCTGGTCCATGTTCTGGGCAGCCGTCACGGTGGCCGTGTTGCCGGTCTTGGTGCCCCAGGCCTTGGCGGCCGCCTGCACGGCGGTGGTCTCGGCCGTGCCGGACGAGGCGATCAGCACGCTGATCGACGCCTTGGGGCCGGTGGGCGCCGCGGTCGAACCACCCGCGGCGGACGACCCGCCGGCTGCGGAGGATGCGCCGCCGGAGGTCGCGGACGTGCCGGGGGCCGCGGTGCCGCTGGACCCCCCTGCACAGCCGGCCGCAAGGGCCAGGGTCGCGCTCGCCAGCAAGGCGGTGGCGACCGTTCGCGGGGATCTCGTCATTGAGCTGCTCCCTTTGTCATTGAGCTGTTCCCTTTGTCATTGAGGTGCTCCCTTTTCCGGTGGCGGGGTCTGCCGGGGTGGTGACGGGTCCGGCGCCGGTGGCGCGGACGACCAGGTGCGGCGCCAGCAGGACGTGAGCCGGCTGGGCGGCCGTGTCGGGCTGCGGCTCGAGCAGGTCCAGCAGCAGGCGCATGCACTCGGAGGCCGCCTCGGACAGCGGCTGGGCGAGGCTGGTGAGCCCGAGGGCATCGGCGACGGGTGTGTCGTCGAAGCCCACGACGGGTACGGGGTCCGCCGGCCGGCGGGTCCGTTCGAGCAGGTCGAAGACCCCCAGCGCCAAGGAGTCACTCGCGCACACCACAGCCGTGGGGGGCTCCGCGGCACGCAGCAGCTCCTCCGCTGCGCTGCGGCCACCGGCGGCGCCGTCCTCACGCTGCAGGCGCAGCCCCGCTGTCGGGAGCCCGGCCGTGGTCATCGCCGACTCCCAGCCGTCCCTGCGGTCGTCGCCGACGCCGGAGCCGTCGGGCCAGCCGACGAACGCGATCCGGCGGTGACCGGCAGCCAGCAGGTTGGTGGTGACCTCGCGGGTGCCGGCGGCCCCGTCCACGTCCACCCAGGAGTGCGGGGCCGCCGTACCCCAGGGTCGGCCGAAGCTGACGAACGGCAGGCCGCGCTCGGCGAGCCAGGCCGTCCGCCGGTCGCCGTAGTGCGTGCTGGTCAGCACGAACGCGTCGAGGTTCTGGGTGGCCAGGATGTCGTCGTAGGCCTCGATCTCCTTGCTGTCGCCAGCGGCGCTGAACAGCAGGACGTGGTAGCCGGCCCCGCCGGCAGCCTCCGTGAGACCGTGCAGGAACCGGTCGAGGACGTAACCGTTGACGCCGTCACCCGCGGGTTGCAGGCCGACGCCCACCAGCTGGGAGCGGCTCGTGCGCAATGACCTGGCGGCCCGCAGCGGGCGGTAGTGGGTTCGTTCGATGGCTTGCTGGACCCGGGAGAGGGTGTCCGGGTGCAGCAGATGGGGAGCGTTGAGAGCGTTGGAGACCGTCTGCCGGGACACTCTGGCGTAGGCCGCGACGGAAGCGAGGGTCGGCCGCTCACTCATCTCCGCCTCCTCCACACTTTTTCGGCACAACTCCGGCATTCGGGGTATTTGATCGATCCAAATCTTGTGAGAGAGTCGCTCCTTGTCCGGATGTTGTCAAGCCCACGGAGGGTTGCCGTGCTCCTGCAACCGCTGTTGCACGACCTGGTGACCTGCGTCTGCGCCCCCACGACGGTGCTGTCCGGGCGCGACGGCCAGCTGCGTGGCGTCGGCGCCCAAGGCGCGTTCCATGCCGACGTCAGGGTGCTGTCCCGCGCCGAGGTGCGGGTCGACGGGCGGGAGCCGGAAGCCGTGCTCGCGTATCTGGACGGTTCCTCGGCGGCCGGCTTCACCCTGCTCGCCCGCTGGCTGGGTGACCGCGGAGCCGACCCGTCCGTACGGCTGGACCGGCACCGGCGGGCGACCGCGACCGGGCTGGTCGAGCGGCTGTCGGTCGCCTCCACCGCCGGCGTCGCGGTGCGGTGCTCGGTCGAGCTGGAGCTCGAAGCCGACTTCGCGACCGTCCACGCGGTCAAGATGGGCGAGCCCGCGCCCGTCGCAGAGCCCCCCG
>JAWWOL010000038.1:0-6991 GCA_033851695.1 Frankiales bacterium | reverse complement strand
CGTGCAGCCTCGAGCCGGCGCATGGTGACGTCGACCCGAAGGCTGCCGAACGCACCGCCCTGGTAGACCCCGCGCAGCGGCACCACGTCGCCGTAGTCGCGTCCGTGGCCGACCTTGACGTGCCGGTCACCCGCTGGCTGGTCGTTGGTCGGGTCGAACGCCCACCACTCGCCGGTACGGACGAGCACCTCGACCCAGGCGTGCCCCTCCCCGCGGAACGACGTACCGGGCTCCAGGGCCACCGAGGAGAAGTAACCGGAGACATAGCGGGCGGCGACTCCGTTGCACCGCAGCAGCGCGCAGGCGACGTGGGCGAAGTCCTGGCAGACGCCCTGCCCCTGGGCGATCACGTCGCTGACACTGGTGCCGATGATCGTCGAGCCGGTGCTGTAGGTGATGTTGGCGACCAGCCAGTCGTTGACCGCCAGCGCCGTCGCGACCACCGTGTCCCGCGCGAGCGAGCGGGCCAGCACCTCGGTCTCGTCGTCCCACTGCACCATCGGCGAGGGCAGGGTGAACTCGATGCTGGTGTCGTACGGGTCCATGCGGGTCTGGCGGGGCGCGTCCACGACCTCGTCGGCTGTGGGCCGGGCGATGCAGGAAACCGTTGACCTGCCGGTGATCTCGATCGAGGTGTGTGGGGTCTCGACGTCGAACGGCTCGGCCAGCGTGCCGAAGTAGTCGCGGTACGGGGCGTGGAACCGGGCCGGCGGGTCGATCACCAGCTCGGCGTCGAGGCAGGTCTGCCAGGCGTCGCTGACGGGGTACAGCCGGGCCTCGTTGATGCTGAGCCGGACCGCGGCGGGGTAGTCGTACCGCGTGGTGTGCACGACCTCGATGATGCCGTTGGCGACGTGGCTCAACGGGCTGGGAGTCAGCGCCTCCTCGGGATGGTCGGTCATGCGACCCGGACCGGCCTCATGTACGCCGCCACGACCGCGCTGTGCAGGGTGCGGCACCGGGCCAGCAGGTCCCGGTAACGGTCCGGCCAGTCGGCGTCGACCACGTCGTCCTCCTCGGGCCTGGCGACCTCGTCGCGCAGCTCGGCGGCGACCTCCGCCGGCGCGCCCCCCGTCAGCCGGGACACCCCGTCCAGGCAGAACCACACCGAGCGCGGGCAGGACGGCTCGCGGAGCAGCACGTCGCGCACGCTGCGGTCGGTGAGCTGATGGGTGCCCGAGGACCGCAGGACGTCGGGTGCGGCGCAGGCCCGCATCGAGATCGCCCGCATGTGGACGGCGAGCGGGTCGTTCGGCTCGCGGCCGGCGACCGCCTTGGCACCGAGCAGCAGCACCCGCAACGTCATGTCCGCCCGCTCGAGCAGCATGCCGAGCTGGAGGAACGTCCAGGTCTCGTCGCGCTGCAGCGCCGTGTGCACGACCCCGAAGAACGACTGGGTCAGCTGGGGCACCACCCGCAGCAGCTCGCCGACCGAGCCGGCCTGGTCGATCAGCGGCTCCATGGTGCCGGCGGCGGTGTTCAGCGACTCCCAGGCCTCGACCGCGAGCTGCTGCTGGCTGCGCCGGGCGTTCTCGCGGGCCAGGTGCAGGCAGTTGATGACCGAGGAGTCGGTCGCCGGGTCGGCGATGTAGTGCCACGCCACGGTCTGCAGGTTGATCGGCGCGCTGGACAGCGAGGTCTGGTCCCGACCCAGGACCGCGAGCACTTCCTCCGGCAGCAGCCGGTCGTTGGGCGAGCCCGCCTGCAGCAGCCCGTACAGGTGGGTCGAGAGCAGCCGAGCAGTGTCGTCGGCGCGCTCCATGTAGCGGCCGATCCAGTAGACGTTCTCGGCGATCCGGCTCAGCACGGCGGCACTCCCAGCTCTGCCTGCAAGGCCTGGTGTTGCTGCTGGGGCTGCCCGGAGAAGTCCTCGGCCAACCCGGGGCCGGCCAGCATCGGCGGGGCGACCGAGGTCGAGCGGGACTCGCCGACGCCGACCCACGAGGCCCGTACGGGGGAGGCGTCGCGCACCACCCACGTGTCCTTGGAACCGCCGCCCTGGGAGGAGTTGACGACCAGGCTGCCCTCGGGCAGCGCGACCCGGGTCAGGCCGCCGGGCAGGACCCGTACGTCGTCGCCGTAGACCGCGAACGGCCGCAGGTCGACCCGGCGCGGTGCGAGACCGTCCTCGACCCGGGTCGGGTGCTGGGACAGCGAGACGATCTCCTGGGCGATGTAGGCCGACGGCCTGGCCTCGATGGCGACCCGCAGCTCCTCGAGCTCGAGGTCGGAGGCCTGCGGCCCGAACACCATCCCGTAGCCGCCGGAGCCGTCCACCGGCTTGACCACGAGCTCGCCGAGCCGGGCCAGCACGACCTCGCGGTGGCCGTCGTCGCCGCACAGGAACGTGTCGACGTTGCTGAGGATGGGCTCCTCGCCGAGGTAGTAGCGGATCATCGCCGGCACGTAGGTGTAGACCGCCTTGTCGTCCGCGACCCCGTTGCCGAGCGCGTTGGCGATCGAGACCAGGCCGGCGCGGGCGGCGTTGACCAGGCCCGCGCAGCCCAGCAGCGACTCGCTCCGGAAGGCCAGCGGGTCGAGGTAGTCCTCGTCCACCCGGCGGTAGATCACGTCGACCCGGCGCGGGCCGGCCGTCGTACGGACGTAGACGCCGTCGGCCTCGACCACGAGGTCGCCGCCCTCGACCAGCTCGATGCCCATCTGGCGGGCCAGCAGGGCGTGCTCGAAGTAGGCGGAGTTGGCCGACCCGGGCGTGAGCAGCACGACGTTGGGGGTGTGGCCCGCCTGCGGCGGTGCCGCATAGCGCAGCGCGTCCAGGAGCAACGTGGCGTAGTGGTCGACCGGCTGGATCGCCACCGCGTCGAAGAGCTCGGGCAGCACCCGGGCCATGATCTCGCGGTTCTCCATCAGGTAGCTCACGCCGGAGGGCACCCGGACGTTGTCCTCGAGCACCTTCCAGGTCCCGTGGTCGTCGCGGATCACGTCGAGGCCGGAGACGTGCACCCGTACGGACCCCGGGGGTGACACCCCCCAGCAGGCCCGCTGGTAGCCGGGGCTGCCGAGCACGACCCAGGCGGGGACCACCCGGTCGTGCATGATCGACTGGCGGGAGTAGACGTCGTCGAGGAAGGCGTTGAGCGCCTTGACCCGCTGGCGCACCCCGGACTCGATGACCGACCACTCGTCCGGCGCCAGCAGTCGCGGGATCAGGTCGAGCGGGAGCGGCCGCTCCTCCTGGCGCCCGTCGGCGTAGACGGTGAACGTCGCACCGCGGGAACGCTGCAGCTTGTCGCAGAGCTCGGCCCGGCTGCCGAGCTCGTCGATGCCCATGGCTTCGAGGACCTCGACCAGTCGCGCGTACGCCGGCCTCGGCGTGAGGTCGGCCTCCAGCGCCTCGTCGAGGTGCTCACCTCTGCGGTAGTTCCGGAACAGGTCGCCCACCCGTTCACCGTGGCTTGGGGACATGTCGGCAGTGTGTCCTGTACGTAACGAGATGGACGTGGCGGCGCGTGCCCAAGATGCTTTTCGTGCGCGGCGCGACCTGGCGCCGATCATGGATAACCGTACGCTGCTCGGGTAGGTAGCGCTTCCCGGCGGCTGGGCGGCCGGCGGACCGGGCAAAGGGGATTCAGGTGGCGGCGATGCGCAGTATCTGGAAGGGTGCGATCTCCTTCGGGCTGGTCACGATCCCGGTCAAGCTCTACTCCGCCACGCAGGCGCGCGACGTGACCTTCCACCAGGTCCACGCCGCTGACGGCGGCCGGATCAAGTACAAGCGGACCTGCGCGATCGACGGCGAGGAGGTTCCCTACTCCGACATCGCCAAGGGCTACGAGCTGCCCGACGGCCAGACCGTCGTGCTCACCGACGAGGACTTCACCGACCTGCCCCTGACCAGCAGCCGGACCATCGACGTGCTCGAGTTCGTACCTCTGGCTGAGGTTGACCCCATCTACTTCGAGAAGTCCTACTACCTCGAGCCCGAGAAGACCGGGGTACGCCCGTACGTGCTGCTCAGGGACGCGCTCGAGGAGTCCGGGCGGGTCGCGGTGGTCAAGGTCGCGCTGCGCTCGCGGGAGGCGCTGGCCACCCTGCGCGTACGCAACGGGGTGTTCGTCCTCGAGACGATGCTGTGGCCGGACGAGGTCCGCGAGCCGGACTTCGGCTTCCTCGACGAGGACATCGAGATCCGCCCGCAGGAGCTCGCGATGGCCGGGTCGCTGATCGAGACGCTGGCCGGGGACTTCGACCCGTCGCAGTACACCGACGCCTACCGCGAGGCGCTCGAAACGCTGATCGAGGCCAAGGTGCAGGGCCGTGAGCTGGTCGCGCCGACGGCCAGTGCGCCGACCTCGGGCACCGTGGTCGACCTGATGGCGGCCCTGCGGGCGAGCGTCGAGGCGGCCCGCTCCGGCCGCACCGGCTCCGCCCCGTCGGCCGGTGACCGCGAGTCCGGGCCGGGCGAGCGGGCCAAGCCCATCGCCAAGGCACCGGCCAAGGCACCGGCGAAGAAGGCGGCAGCCAAGAAGACGGCGGCGAAGACCGCCGCCAAGGCACCGGCGAAGAAAGCACCCGCCAAGAAGGCTGCCCGCCGCACGGCATGATGGGGGCCGTCCTGGGATAGAGGTGATCGTGGATCACCTTGTGGGCGGTCGCCCTCAAGGTGGCGGACACCCGCGCCGATCCAAAGGAGGAGCCGCATCAGGGGACTGGTGCGCTGTCTGTGACCTGGAGGCCCGGTGACCATCGGCGACAACCGCGACATCGTCGCGGCGCTGCGGGCTGTCCCGGGCGTGGCCGACGCCGACCTCGAGCCTGATGGTGAGGGCAAGGGGCCCGGTACGCTGCGGCTCGGCCTGCTCCCCGGAGTCGACGAGGTCGCCGTGGCGACGTCCGTCGGGCGGCTGCTCCGCGAGCGCTTCGGCCTGGGCGTGGATGCCGAGCGGGTCCAGCTGATCGAGGACAGCGAGCCGCCCGTCGAGGTGCCGGCCCAGCGGGAGGAGGAGCGCAACCCGCGCCCCTCGATCCAGCGCATGCATCTCGTCTCCAGCGGCCTCGACATCACGGCGACAGTCACCTTGAGCCACCACGACCGCAGCTGCATCGGCGAGTGCACCGGCACGGCGACGCAGAGCGGCGTCCAGCGGGCGGTCGCGACGGCCACGCTGCGCTCGGTTGAGGGCCTGCTCGACAACCGGGTGCGCTTCGAGCTCGAGCACGTCGAGGTCACCCCCACGGGCCGCGACCGTACCGCCCTGGTCGCGATCACCATGCTGTCCAACGCCGGCGGCGAGAAGCTGACCGGTGCCGCCGTGGTCCGCGAGGACGCGCGGCAGGCGGTCATCCGGGCCACCCTGGACGCGGTGAACCGCCGGGTCGAGCGGATGCTGGCGGAGAGCTGACGCACGACCTGCGGATGTCGCTTACCCGCGGGTAGTCTCCGAGTCGTGGCCGACATCGTGTGCCTTCAGGGCGGTGCCGAGTTCTCGCCCGCCTGCGCGGAGATGGACAGTGCAGTCCTCGCGCTCGTCAAGCCCGGCCCGGTCATCGTGCTGCCCTCCGCCGCCGCCCAGGGCCGCGAGTACGCGACCGCGGGCGGCAACGCCGTGACCTACTACACCGGGCTCGGCGCGGAGGCCCGGCTCGCCCCCGATCCGCGGGAGGACCTGCTCGGCGCCGTCGAGGCCGTGCGTACGGCGGCGCTGGTGGTGCTGCCCGGCGGCTCGCCCGCCCGGTTGGTCGAGGCGCTGGTCGAGACGGCGCTCGGAGCCGCGGTCACCGCGGTTCCGGCCATCTCCGGCGCCAGCGCCGGGGCGATGGTGCTGTGCGCGACGACCGTCCTGCCCGACGTCGCCGACCACCCGCTCGTACCGGGCTGTGGCGTGGTGCCCGACGCCTTGGTGATCCCGCACTTCGCCGGTTCGCTGCGCTGGCTGCAGCCCGGGCAGGAGGGTCCGCGGCTGGTCCTCGGGCTGCCCGAGTGCTCGGGCGTCATCATCACCGACCGGACGTTCACGGCTGTCGGCGCCCGCCCGACCACCGCCTACGAGGACGGCGTCAAGCGCGTGGTGCCGGTCGGCGGGAGCTGGCAGCCGTGACGTCAGAGGTCGACGACCGCGAGCTGCCACCGTTTCCCGAGGCGCCGGTCCCGGTCTGGCCGGGCGAACAGGTCACGCTGGGCGGGCGGACCCTCTTCGTCCGCCGGGCGAGCTGTCCCGGCGCGGAGCCGGCGGTGTTCGTCCACGGTCTCGGCGGCGCGTCCACCAACTGGACTGACCTGATGTACCTGCTCCACGGCCGCTACGACTGCTGGGCGCCCGACCTGCCCGGCTTCGGCCGGTCCGACCCGCCGCCGGGCGGCGACTACAGCCTCGACAGCCACGTCCGTGCCGTGGTCCGGATGCTGGAGCACGTCGTGGACGAGGCCGGTGGCCCCGTACACCTGTTCGGCAACTCCCTCGGCGGCGCCATTGCCACCCGGGTGGCCGCGACCCGCCCGGACCTGGTCCGGACGCTGACCTTGATCTCCCCGGCCCTACCCGTCCTGCGCCCGCGCCGCGGCACCGACCCACGGCTGCTCCTGCTGATGCTCCCCGGCGTTTCCCGGATGGTCACCCGGGCCGCACGCAACCAGTCCGCCCAAGAGCGGGTCGCGCAGGTGATCGACCTCTGCTACGCCGATCCGTCCCCCGTGCCCTCCGCACGGATCGCCGAGGCGGTGGAGGAGCTCGAGCGGCGGCGCGACCTTGCCTGGTTCGACACCGCCCTGATGGCGTCGCTGCGTGGCCTGGCGCGGAGCTACCTCGTGCCTCGGTGGCGCAGCCTGTGGACCGAAGCCGCCGCGGTGTCGGCACCGACCCTGCTGATCTGGGGCAGCCACGACCAGCTGGTGTCCGCATCGATCGCGCCCCGCGCGCAGGCCACTTTCAGCGGCTCCCGGCTGGTCGTCCTGCACGACAGTGGCCACGTGGCGCAGATGGAGCATCCGGTCCGGGTGGCGCGAGAGTTCCTCTCGATGGTGTAGTCCGTG
>JAWWOL010000031.1:0-3207 GCA_033851695.1 Frankiales bacterium | reverse complement strand
TCGTGATCTGTCGGTCGAATCACTGAATTCGCCGCGGGTTCTGCCGATACCTCTGAGGTTGGCCGTCTCCGTGCGGCGAACCACAGCGTGCCCGACGCCGAGTGCCGTCCCCGGGCCGGCTGTGTCCCGACGATCTCAGCCAAGGGACGGCAGCGGGGGACCCACCGGTCTCCGACCCACCGGGCCTGCCGCCAGCAGGTCCTCGGGGTGAAGCCACGTCCGCGTGGCCGGGCTACCTTTCTGCCCGAACCCGACAGCTGACCCCGCAGGCGCAACGGAAAGGCCTCGTACGTGCCTGCGCACCCGTCGTACCGCTCGTTCCTGCGTGCGGTCGTCATCACCGTGTCCCTCGCCGGCGGCTTCGGTATCTCCACCGCCTCAGCAGCGACCGCCACCCCCACCCAGACCCGCGCTGTCTCCGGCTCGGTCACCGCAGGGGAACAGGTCCGGCTCGCCGCCTCGGTCCGCGCCGGCGCGCATGGCGTGAAGGGGCTGCGGCTCGACCTGTTCCGGATCGCCCCCTCCGGGCGGGTCCGCGTGACCACCGTCACCACGGACGGCACCGGGTCGGTCTCCGCGTCGGTCGCCCCGGCGGTGACCACCCGCTACTACTGGCGCTTTGCCGGCACCTCGGCGTACTCGGCCAGCGGCAGCCGGATCACGATCACGGTGAGCAAGGCGGTCGTCGTACCGCTGGGGCAGCGCATCGTGTCGGAGGCGTCCCGCCACCTGGGTGCGCCGTACGTCTACGGCGCCACTGGGCCCTCTGCCTTCGACTGCTCCGGCTTCACGCAGTACGTGTTCGGCCGGCTCGGCGTCGTGCTGCCGCGGACGGCGGCTCAGCAGTACGCCGCCGTACGGCACGTCGCGAATGCGGACAAGCGGGTCGGCGACCTGATCTTCTTCCGCCTGGGCGGGGGAGGGATCGACCACGTCGGCATCTACGCCGGCAAGAACCAGATAGTGGTGGCGCCGAAGACCGGGGACCGGGTCAAGTTCGAGACGATCTGGACCGCCTACTCCGTCGGCCGGGCCGGCTGAGCGTTGCTCGGCAGAGGGCACGGCACGCCTCTTGGTGGGTTGGGGGCCGAACGTCTCAGGATCTGAGGGGAATCGGCGTGGGGCTGGCGCCGTACGGCCGATGCGCCTATCGTCGTCGTCGTGACCACCGCGACCGCGTATTTCTATGGCTACCGCACCCCGGTGGCCTCGTGACCGACTGATCACGTGACCGATTGCCCCGGGCCTGCCGCCCGGGGTTTCTTTTTGCCCCGGTGCCAGTGCTCGGGGCGGACCCGACAACCCGCCCCGAAAGGAACACCACCGTGAGCACCGAGGTCAACAGCACCGACGAACCCGTCGCCCTCACCGAGGAGCAGGCGGCCCAGGTCATCGCCGAGGGCCGGGCCCGCATCGACGCGCTGGACGACGAGATCATCGCGCTCGTCCAGCGTCGGCTCGAGGTCAGCCGCGGCAACCAGCAGGCCCGGATGGCGATCGGGGGAGGCCGGGTGGAGCACGGCCGCGAGCTGGAGATCATGAACCACTACGCCGCGGCGCTCGGCAGGCCGGGTGGCGCGTTTGCGCTCGCTTTGCTCGAGGTCATGCGCGGTTCTGCGTCCTGATAACGACGGATTTCGTAGCCGCCGGCTTGTAACGCTACGGAAAACAACGCGGCGAGCGCTTGAGTCGACGCCTTCCAAGGCGGAGACTCAAGCCATGCCCAGTGACGCTCCCGCCAGCCAGCCCTCCCACGCCGACCTGCTGCGCCGGCACAAGGCGGTGCTGCCCAGCTGGGTCGCCCTCTACTACGCCGACCCGATCGCCCTCGTCGACGGGTCCGGACGGCGGGTGACCGACGCCGAGGGCAGGACCTACCTCGACTTCTTCGGCGGCATCCTCACGACGATGACCGGCTACAACACCCCCGAGGTGGTCGCGGCGATCCAGGCGCAGGCCGGCCGGATGCTGCACAGCTCGACCCTCTACCTGATCGAGGGGCAGATCGAGCTGGCCGAGCAGATCGCCGGGCTGTCGCCGGTGCCGGACGCCAAGGTGTTCTTCGGCACGAGCGGCACCGACGGCACCGAGACAGCCCTGCTGCTGGCGACCGCCTACCGCAGGAGCAACCAGGTCCTGGCGATGCGCAACAGCTACCACGGTCGCGGGTTCGGTGCGATGGCCGTGACCGGCAACCGGTCCTACTCGCCGACCAGCTACTCGCCGTTCCAGGTCCACTACGTGCAGAACGGCGACCGCTACCGCAGCCCGTACGGGCAGCTGTCCGACGGCGAGCTCATCGCCGCCTGCGCCGCCGACCTCCGCCAGGTCATCGAGACCATGACCTCAGGCGACGTGGCCTGCCTGATCGCCGAGCCGATCCAGGGCGTCGGTGGCTTCACCATGCCGCCCGACGGCTTCTACGGCGCACTCAAGGCGGTTTGCGACGACTACGGGATCCTGTTCATCGCCGACGAGGTCCAGACCGGCTGGGGCCGCACCGGTGAGCACTTCTGGGGCATCGAGGCCCATGGTGTGGTGCCCGACATGATCACGTTCGCCAAGGGCATCGGCAACGGCCTGTCGATCGGCGGGGTGGTCGCCCGGGCCGAGATCATGGACGCGCTGCCGGCCGCCTCGATCTCGACCTTCGGCGGCAACCCGCTGGTCACCGCCGGTGCGCTGGCCAACCTCAAGTACCTCCTCGATCACGACCTGCAGGCCAACTCGCTGGTCCGCGGCCAGCAGCTGATGGCCGGGCTCCGCGAACTCCCGTCGGCCTACCCGATCGTCGGCGACGTCCGTGGCAAGGGCCTGATGATCGGCATCGAGCTGGTCGAGCCGGAGACCCGCACGCCCAACCCCACGGCAGCAGCTGCGGTGATGGAGCAGGCCAAGGCGCAAGGTCTGCTGATCGGCAAGGGCGGCCTCTACGGCAACGTCCTGCGGATCGCCCCGCCGTTGTCGCTGACCCTGGAGGAGGCCGCCGAAGGCCTCGACACCCTGGTCAAGTCGATCGACGCGGTCAGCTCGAGCGTGACGTCATGAACCTCGTCACGCACTGGGTCGACGGAGCGCCCTGGGCCGGCACGTCCGACCGGCGGCTCACCCTGGTCAACCCCGCGACCGGACAGGCCCAGGCCGAGGTGGCGCTGGCCTCGGCGGCCGACGTCGACACCGTCGTCGCCAGCGCCAAGGCCGCCTTCG
>JAWWOL010000030.1:0-4072 GCA_033851695.1 Frankiales bacterium | reverse complement strand
CTGGCGATCGTGGCCCGTCGGCCCGTGGCCAGTTCCGCAGAGCTGATCGCGGGCGCCCAGGTGCTGGCCGACAAGGTCAGCGGACAACCCGGGAACGTCGATGCCGGGCTGCCCGAACTGGCAGCGTTGCTGCACGGCTCCGACGAGCCGGACGTGCTGATCGCCGTGACCTTGGCTCCGGGCGAGGCCTGGGACTGACCGCCCGGGAGTAGCCGGTCAGGGGGCCTTGGGCGGGGCAGGGATCGTGGTGGTGTGGAGCGGGGACCGGGCGCCCCCCGACACCGCCCACCAGGTCGTGCTGACGGTGAACGACAGCTTCACCTTGTAGGCACCGTGCGCGTCGGCGAGGACGGCATGCCCGATGGAGGACTTGCCGTGGTACGAGTGGGTGAACACCGTGACCTTGGCGTGCGGCGCCGCGAGTCCGGCGATGGTCACCGGCTTCTTCGCCGCCGCCTTGGTCGGGCCGACCGCCGTCAGGCCGTGGGCCGCGGTGCGGCCCTTGGGCGTCCGGTAGGAGTTGGCCACGGCGTACCACGCGGCGTCGGCATTCACCGGCACGCTCACCCGGTAGGTCCCCGCCGCCGTCGCCACCGTCCGGACCGCCAGCGGCCCCGCGGCCGGCCGGGTCACGTAGACGGTCACCGGCCGGCCGGGCTCGGCCAGCCCGGCCAGCGCCACGTGGCTGCCCCGAGGTGCGCTCGCCGGCCCGGTCAGCGTGACGCCGTCCATCGTGGAGGTCACCGGGGCGGAGGTCTGGGTGCCGGAGGTCGCGCTCAGGGTGTACGTGCCCCCGTCCGGGGTGGTCGAGAGGGTGGTGGACCACGCGCCGGAAGCGTCGGGGTGCAACAGCACCGAGCGGGAACCCTTGCTGTTGGTCACGTTCAGCGTCACCGGGGTCAGCGGGCGGCCGGTCCCGGTGACCACGAGCGGCTGGCCACGCAGGACGCGGGGCGGGGCCACGACCTTGGGCGTGACCACGTGGCAGGCCGTCGAGCCGGAGTCGGTGCTGTGGGACCCCGACGCGTCGACGAACTGCCAGTCGTACGAGGTCGGGTGCAGCGTCATCTTCAGGACGCCGAACGAGTCGTTGAACCGTGCCTCGGTGGTCGCCGGCTTGGTGGCGAACGCCTCGTGGCTGCGCCCTCCGGTCCCGACGACGAACTCGCGGACACCGCGGCCCGGTGCGGCGTTGCCGAGCGAGTCCATCTGCGCGAACCGCTCGTAGTCGTGGTCATGGCCGTTGAGCACCACGTCGGCCTGCGCGTTGTAGAGCGCTGAGTACAGGCCGCTCAGCGCCCTGTTGCCGCCCTCGAGACCGCCGGAGAAGACCGGGTGGTGCCAGAAGGCGAGGATGCACTGGTTGGGGTGCTGGGCGAGGTCGTTGACCAGCCAGGTGTACTGCTCCGACGCAGCGTGGCCGGAAAAGGCAGGCGAGCACCCGCCCACCGCGGTGCAGTTGCCGGTGTTCAACGCGATCAGGTGCCACTGGCCGACATCGAAGGAGTACCAGCCTTTCCCTGGGGTCGCTGCACGTGCACCGAAGTACGAGAAGTAGCCGTTCGCCTGGCCGTCCGCCCCGTAGTACTCGTGGTTGCCGGGCACCGGGTAGGTCTTGGACAGCACCGTGCCCCAGCTGCGGCCGTACATCGTCTGGAACTGCGTCAGGTCGCCGTAGTAGTACTGGTCGTCGCCCAGGGCCAGCACGGAGCCGATCGACGGGTCCTGCAGCAGTGCGGCGGTCTTCTGCTCCTGGCACTGGGTGGTGTCGCCGGCCGCGACTGCGGCCGCCTCGGTCGTGTCGTCGCACGCGATGTCGCCGGCAGCTGCGATCACCGGGTCACTGCTGGTAGCCGCCCGCACCGCGGCCGCGGCGACCTCGGTGCGACCCGGCGGGCCGCCGGTCAGGCCAACGGTTGTGGCCACCACGGTGGCCAGGGCGATAGCCGTACGGGACGTGCGGCGGCACCGGGACATGCACTCACCTTCGGGGGTCAGGGCCGAGGCCTGCGGATGGGCGGCACGACGACGTGCCCGCGGCAGCTCGGTCACCCAGATGGCCGCTCGCCAGGTGTCCAGGGATGCCGACGCTACACGAGACGTCATGGAGGACGGGGCGGCGAAGCATGGAACGCAGCAACGCCAGGCTGTTCGGCCGAGCCGCGGCGCTGGGGGTTCTCGCCGTCGCGCTGATCGCCCCGGCCACGGCGCAGGCTGCCGTGCTGACGCCCTCGGTGACCCTGGAGGGCACGTACACGCTGGTCCATGTCGACGGCACCGCAGGGCACCCGGGCGCCGACGGCTACCACCAGGAGCTGCGGGCCGGGGGTCGCGCCTACGACGTCAAGCTGGGCAGCGGGGTCGGGTTCCGCAGCGGCGACTCCGTACGGCTGACCGGGCGGGTCCAGGGCTCCACGATGAGCGTGCAGCACTCCTCGATCGCCGCCTTCGCACCAGACGTCCCCGCGATCGGCGGCACGACGAAGGTGCTGGTCGTCCTGGCCGACTGGACCGCGCCGGACTCGACCACGCAGGCCTCGGCGGCGAGCGTATTCGCCGCTGACAGCGACTGGTTCGACCAGACCTCGTACGGCCATCTGAGCCTCTCGACCACGGTCACCGACTGGGTGCACGTCAGCGCACCCCCAGCCGGACTCTGCTCGGACAGCAACGTCTCCGACCAACTCACCCATCGCGCGCTGACCGCCGCGGGTTACAGCGAGGCGGCCTTCGACCGTGTGGTCGTCTACTTCCCGGCCAGCACGGACAGCGGCTGCCGCGGTGTCGCCGGCTTCGCGGAGGCACCCGGCAACCGGGTCTGGCTCAACGGCACGATGGACGCCCGAACGTCGATCCACGAGCAGGGCCACAACTACGGGCTGTTCCACGCGCACTCGGCGACGTGCACGATGCCGGACAATGCGACGCGTACCGCTGGGCCCGATGCCGCTGCCGACAACTGCACCTACTCCGACTACGGCGACCCGTTCGACGCCATGGGCGCCTCGAACCTGGTCGCGGAGTTCTCCGCCGGCCAGAAGGACGACCTCGGCTGGCTCGACGCCGGCCGCAAGGCGACGCTGACCGCCGGCGCGACGGTCGGCCTGGTCCCGTACGAGCAGCAGTCGACGGCGGTCCACGCGGCCGTGTACGCGGCGTCGGCGAGCCGGTCCTACTGGTTCGAGAACCGCACGGCCAGCGGACCGGACGGTGCGCTGCCGCCCGGGGCCACCGACGGGGTCCTGGTGCACGTCATCGACAGTGCGGTCGACGCGAAGGCCGGCGAGGCGTCGGACTGGGCCCCGGCGCAGAGCTATCTGCTGGACCAGAGCCCCGGCGATCACTGGCTCGGTGCCGCGGTCCTGCCGTACGGGCAGAGCTGGACCAGCCCGGAGGGTGTCACGTTCTCGGTCGGCGAGCCCTCTGGGGGGACGGTGCCCGTCTCCGCCGGCCCGGCGAACACGTCGCCGCATGCAACACCAGGCCCGAACGTCCTGACGGCGAGGTTCACCGGTGGTGGTTCGACCCTGCGGGTGACCCAGGGGACTGCCGTCCGGGTCTCCGGTGCGGCCGTGCGGTCGGCCGGCGCGACCGTGCAGGTGCAGGCAACCCCGCGCGGCCGGAGCCTCTGGCGGACCGTCGCCTCCCGCACCGTTCCGCCGTCCGGCGTGCTGTCCGCAGTTTTCCGTCCCGGCGGCAACACGGACTACCGGTTGGTCCTGGCCGCCTCGACCAGTGAGCCGGGCGCGGTCAGCAACATCCTCTCCGTCGTGGTCACGCCGGCAGTCACCGCGGCGGTCACCAAGCCGACCGTGAGGCACGGGGGGACGGTCGGCTTGAACGTCTCGATCCCGGGCCACTCCGGCCAGGTCGTGACGGTGCAGCGCTGCGTGCACAACGTCTGGAAGTCTTATGCCGCAGTACGTCTGGGCACGAACGGCAAGCGCTCGGTTGTCGTACGGCTGCTGGCCAAGGGCCGTTACCTCTACCGCTTCGTGACGGCTGCGGATGCCTCCCACCTCGGCGCTGTCAGCAAGTCGTTGCCGGTGCGCGCCGTCTGAGCCTTGACGAT
>JAWWOL010000028.1:0-6256 GCA_033851695.1 Frankiales bacterium | reverse complement strand
GGCCACACTGGGGCAAGGTCTTCACCACGCCGCCGGAGCAGGTCCGGTCGCTCTATCCGCGCTTCGAGAAGTTCCGGCAGCTGCAGGCAAGGTACGACCCGAAGGGCGTCTTCCGGAACGAATTCCTCGGCCGCTACCTGGACTGAGTCAGCGCTGGACCGACGGCCCGCCCACCGGGCATCTTCCCGTGGGCTAGATCGTTCAGTCAAAGGACGGCGACACGGTCCCGTACGCGTAGGGAACGCCCCGCCGGGTAGATGCTGACCAAGATCGAGAGACCCGTCGCTCCGAAAGGGAACCTGATGCTCGGCTTCGTACTCCTCCTGCTGGCGATCTGGGTCGTTCTCATGATCGTCGGCTTCATCGTCCACGCCCTGCTCTGGCTGGCCGTGGTCGCGATCATCCTGTTCTTCCTGACCGCCCTCGCCGGGGCGTTCGGCCGCGGAAGGGCGAGTCGCTGATGGCCTTCCGACGCGGGACTCTGTCCGACCCCCGTACGACGCTCAAGGTCGACCCGATCAGCGCCGCCTGGAACACCGTGGCGAGCTCGCCGACCTACGCCGACGCTCAGGCCGTCGTCGACCGGCTGTCCGACGACGGGTTCCCCGTCGAGCACCTGGACATCGTCGGCTCCGACCTCAAGCTCATCGAGCGGGTCACCGGGCGGCTGACCAACGCCAGTGCGGCCGCCGCGGGGGCCGCCAGCGGCGCCTGGTTCGGCCTGTTCATCGGCCTGTTCCTGGGCATCTTCAGCAGCGGCAACTGGGTCGGCCTGATCATCTACGGCCTGATCGTCGGCGCCATCTGGGGCGCCGTGCTGGGTTACCTGGGCCACGCCGCACTGCGCGGCACCCGCGACTTCGCCTCGACGCAGGCGCTGGTCGCGACGCGCTACGACGTGGTGGCGCGCGACGGCCAGGCGGACGCAGCGCGTGCGGCGATCCGGGCGGCGGGCCTCAACCCGGTCGAGCACTCGGTGACCCTGCCGCCGCAGTAGGCCACGATCAGCGGTAGCGCTCGGGGTCGGCCAACAGCTCGTTCATCGAGCCCGAGCGGAAACCGGCCGGGTCGAGCTCGACCGACGCGAACCCCTCGACGGCCGCCAGGAGCTCGTGCCGGTCGATGACCTCGGCGACGTACTCAGCGTCGATCTCAACTCGCGCCGTGTCCCCGAGGTCGCGTACCCGCAGGTTCTGTACGGGGATCCCGGCGCCGGCCAGGGCGGAACGCAGCGCCGACTCGGCGCGGTCCACCCGGGCGAGGCGGTCGGGCGTGATCTCGATCCCATAGGCCACCCGGCTGGACAGGCAGGCTGCCGCCGGCTTGGCCCAGGTGGCCAGGCCCCACTGCTTGGAGATGGTACGGATCGCCCGCTTGGTCAGGCCGACGTCGGCCAGCGGGGTGACCGCACCACGCTCGGCGGCCGCGGCGATGCCGGGGCGGAAGCCGCCGGCGACGTCATCGGCGTTCGTGCCGGTCGCCACGTGGGCCATGCCGTGACCGCGGGCGACCGGGAGCAGGGTGTCGAGCAGCTCCGACTTGCAGAAGTAGCACCGGTCGCCCCCGTTGGCCCGGTAGCCACCACGGGCGAGCTCGTCGGTGGTGACCGTCTCGTGCCGGACGCCGAGGTCCCTGGCGAACGCGGCGGCCTGGTCCAGCTCGCCGTGGGCGAGGCTCGGCGACACGGCCGTCACCGCGACGACCTGGTCGGACCCGAGCGCGCGTACGGCGGCAGCCAGCAGGAACGCCGAGTCGGCACCCCCGCTGAACGCCACGGCGACGCTGCCCAGCTCGCGCAACCGCGTCTCGAGCTCGGCCACCCGAGCCCTGCTGTCCAGGTGGTGCTCCAACCAGGGTGCGAACTCCTCGAGCGAGCTCAGCACCACCGAGGCGCCGGCGTCGGCGAGGACGTCGGCGGCGATCGGCCCGGTGGCGACCGCGACCGGCAGCGCGTTGGCGAACTTCGCGCCCTCGATGTCGCCGATGTGGTCACCGACGTAGATCGACGCGCCGTGCTCGAGCAGCGCCTCGCCCTTGCCGGCGCTGAACAGCCAGCCCTCGATCGCGTCGGGGTGCAGGCCGACCGCCTCGAGGCAGAGCTTGGCGGCCGGCGTGCTCTTGGCCGTGACCACGATGATCTTTCCACCGGCAGCCCGGACGGCGTCGAAGGCGGCGTGCGCGCCGGGCATCGCGGTGGTGCCGGTGAGGCAGGTCGTGGCGTAGAACTCGCGGTACTGCGCCGCGGCCGCCTCGATCTCCCAGGACGGGAACCAGCGGGCCAGCTCGCGCTCGAGCGGCGGTCCCAGGCGGGTGATGACCAGGTCGCTGTCGATGTGCACGCCCATCCTCTCGGAGAGGGCATCCATCGCGGCCTTGACCCCAACCCGGGAGTCGATGAGCGTCATATCCAGGTCAAATCCGACAGTAAACACCTGTCGAGGGTACCTGCGGGTCGCCGGGTTGGGCTGGGCCGGTCAGCGCACTACCGTTAACCGGATGAGTACAGGTCCGCCAGTCCGCAGCGTCGCCGAGTGGCTGCGCGAGCGGACCGACGAGGACCTCGCCGCCCTGCTCGCGATGCGCCCCGACCTGGTCAGCCCGGTTCCGCCCGACATCGGGATGCTCGCCGCCAGGGCCACCACCCGCTCCTCGGTGCTGCGCGCGCTCGACCTGCTCGACCGCGCCGAGCACGGGGTGCTCGAGGCGCTGTGCCTGCAACCGGAGCCGGCGTCGTACGCCGCCCTCCAGGCCTCCCTCGCCGGCGAGCTGGCCGTCTCCACCCTGCGTTCGTCGCTGAACACCTTGCGCACGCTCGCCCTGGTCTGGGGCGACGACGACGCGCTGCGGGTGGTGGCAACGGTCCGCCAGGTGACCACCCACCCAGCGGGCCTCGGGCCGCCGATCGCCTCTGTCCTCGAGCGCTACCCGGCAGCACGGGTCTCGGTCCTGCTCGAGGCACTCGGCCTGCCCCTCGGCACCGACGTGGCCACCGGTGCCCGGACCGTCGCCGAGCTGATGTCCGACCCGGCCAACGTCCTCGCCCTGGTCGAGCGGGCGGGCGGAGCCACCCTGCCGGTGCTGGACGCGCTGAGCTGGTCGCCGGTCGGCGCGGTGCCCGACGCCCTGCGCGCGGTCCGCCCCGACGATGCCGAGACTCCGGTACGCCGGCTGCTGGCGTTCGGGCTGCTCGTGGCCGTCGACTCCGAGACCGTGGTGCTCCCACGCGAGGTGGGCCTGGCGCTGCGCGGCGGCAGGCTGTTCCCGGCCGGCGCTCTCGAACGGCCGATGCTCGAGAAGCTCGCGGCCAAGTCCAGCCCGGTGGACAAAACCGCTGCAGGGCAAGCGTTCTCGGCCGTACGCGCCGTCGTCGACCTGCTCGATGCGTGGAGCGTCGACCCGCCGCCGGTGCTCAAGGCCGGCGGACTCGGCGTACGTGAGCTGCGCCGTTGGTCACGTGACCTCGACCTCGACGAAGCCGTCATGGCGACCTACCTCGAGAGTGCCTACGCTGCAGGGCTTCTCGCCGCGAGCACCGAGCTCGATCCGGCTTGGCTGCCCACACCCGCCTATGACGCCTGGCGTCGGCTGCCCCCGGAGAAGCAGTGGGCGGCAATAGCCGACGCCTGGCTGGCCACGACCCGGCTGCCCGGGCTGGTCGGCATCAAGGACGACCGCGAGCGCACGCTGTCCGTACTCTCCGCTGACATCGAACGCTCGGCTGCCCCCGACCTGCGCCGCACGGCGTTGTCCTGTCTCGCCGAACTACCCAAAGGTGCTGCTGCCACGGCAGATTCGGTCATCGCCCTGGTCAGCTGGCTGGTGCCGCGGCGGGCCCCCGCCCGCAGCGCCGAGCAGGTTGGCTGGGCGCTCGCCGAGGCCGCTGCCCTCGGCGTGACCGGCGCCGGAGCGCTGTCGGCGGCCGGGCGTGCTCTGCTCGCGGGCAACCCCGCCGGCGCGGCCGCGGCCCTCGAGCCGCTGTTGCCCGATCCGGTCGACCACGTGCTGCTGCAGGCTGACCTGACCGCCATCGCGCCGGGGCCACTGGTGACCGACCTCGCCCACGAGCTGTCGCTGGTCGCCGACGTCGAGTCCAAGGGCGGTGCGACGGTCTACCGGTTCACCGAGGGCTCCGTACGCCGCGGTCTCGACGCCGGCAGGACCGCCTCCGAACTGCACGCGCTGTTCGCCCAGCACTCCCGAACCCCGGTACCGCAAGGACTGACCTACCTCGTCGATGATGTCGCCCGGCGGCACGGCCGGATCCGGGTCGGCACCGCTGGGGCCTACATCCGCAGCGACGACCCCGCGGTGCTCGCCGAGATCCTGGCCTCGCGCAGGGTCGCACCGCTGGGGCTCCGGCTGCTGGCGCCGACCGTACTCGCAGCGCGCGCGCCAGTGGACCGGGTCCTCGAGGTGCTCCGGTCGCTCGGGCAGGCTCCGGTCGCCGAGTCGGCGGACGGCGAGGTCGTGGTCCGCCGCCCGGACATCCGGCGCACGACACCACGACCGCGACCGCCCCGGCTGGCCGACCTGGGCGCCCCTCGGGCCGAGCTGGTGCAGGCGGCAGTGATCGCCTTGCGGGCCGGCGACCGAGCCAGTGTTGCTGCTGCGCACCGGATCCGGACCCCGTCGAGCGCGGCCGACACGGTGGCTCTGCTCACCGACGCGGCCCGTACCGGACGGGCGATGTGGATCGGCTACCTCAACGCCGATGGTGACGCCAGCCAACGGATCATCGAGCCCAAGCTGGTCGAGGGCGGGATCGTCCGGGCCTTCGACCACCGGCACAACGAGCAGCGCAGCTTTGCCGTGCACCGGATCACCGGCATCGGCGAGGTCGAGCCGGACGAGGCCCTCGGTTAGCGACGCCTAGCTCTTGACCGACCCCGCCAGCAGGCCTCGTACGAAGAACCTCTGCAGCGAGAAGAACACGATCAGCGGCACGACAATGGCGATGAACGCGCCTGCGGTCAACAGGTTCTGGGCACTGCCCAGCGACCCCGTGAGCTGCACGAGTCTCGCCGTGATCGGTGAATGGTCCGGCGTGCCGTCGGTGAACACCGTCGCCACCAACAGGTCGTTCCAGACCCAGAGGAACTGGAAGATCAGCACCGAGGCCAGTGCGGGCGTCGAGAGCGGCAGGATGATCCGGCGGAAGATGGTGAACTGGCTCGCGCCGTCCACCTGCGCCGCCTCGATCAGGTCACCGGGCAGCTGCGACATGAAGTTGTGCAGCAGGAAGATGACCAGCGGCAGCCCGAACATGGTGTGCGCGATCCACACCGGATAGAACGACCCACCCAGCCCGGAGTAGGGGATCAGGGTGAGCTTGTGCAGCTGGGTGAGGGAGCCGCTGTGGGTGGTCCAGGTGAAGACCAGCGGGAGGAGCGACTGGTGTCCGATGCTCATGCCGTGGCTGAACAGCTGCAGCAGGGGCACCAGCGCGAGCTGCAGCGGCACGATCTGCAGGGCGAAGATGCAGAAGAACACGAACGTCGACCCCCTGAACTTCACCCAGGCCAGCACATAAGCAGCCATTGATCCCAGCGCCAGCGGGATCAGCGTGGCGGGGATGGTGATCGCGATGGAATTGATGAAGTAGGGAGCGATGCTGCCGCCGCTGGCACCGGTGCCGGCCAGGACGTCGTGGTAGTTGCTCAGCGTCAGGTGCTGCGGGTGCAGGAAGACGTCCCACCACCCGCTGGTCTGGGCATCGAGCTTCGGCCGCAGCGACGTGATGGCGAGGCCGAACGTGGGAATCGTCCAGAGCACGGTGACGACGACCACCACGAGCGAGGCCCATTTGCTGGTGAGCTTCTCGCGCGGCTCCTTGGGCAGCACCCGGAGCCGCTCGGGGGCATCTGCAACGGTGATGCCCTGGAGCGGTGTGCTCATCGGATCGTCCTCTCACGCCGCAGGACCCGGATGTTGTAGAGCATGACCGGAGTCACGCCCAGGAAAAGGATGACGGCCAGCGCCGCCCCTCGGCCGATGTTGTCCACCACGAAGGTCTGGTTGTACATCTCGAAGGACAGCACGCTGGTGTTGTAGTTGCCGCCGGTAGTCGCAGCGATGATGTCGAAGAGCTTGAGCGTGGCGATCATGATCGTGGTGAGCACGACGACCAGGGTGGGCCGGATCATCGGGATGGTGACGTCGGTGAACTGCCGCCAACCGCTCGCACCGTCGAGCTCGGCCGCCTCGATCACGTCCCTGGGGATGCCCTTGATGGCAGCCGAGAGCAGCACCATGGCCA
>JAWWOL010000010.1:0-2820 GCA_033851695.1 Frankiales bacterium | reverse complement strand
AACCCGCTGCGCGACGTCATCCGCGGCAAGCGACTCGTGGTCGTGGACGACACGATCGTCCGCGGCAACACCCAGCGCGCGCTCGTCCGCATGCTGCGCGAGGCAGGCGCGACCGAGGTGCACGTCCGCATCTCCTCGCCCCCGGTCAAGTGGCCGTGCTTCTACGGCATCGACTTCGCCAGCAGGGCCGAGCTCGTCGCCAACGGCCTCGACATCGACGGCATCCGCGCGTCGATCGGTGCCGACTCGCTCGCCTACGTCTCCCTCGACAAGCTGGTCGAGGCCACCACCTTGCCGGTCGAGCGGCTGTGCACGGCCTGCTTCACCGGCAGCTACCCGATCGAGATCCCCGACCCCGACCTCATCGGCAAGCACGTGCTCGAAGGCATCGAACGGGTCGTCCGCAGTGATCCTGAGTCTGCGCACCCCGAAGGGATCGACCGGTTGCTCGTCGCCGGCGGAGCAGAGGACGCACTCAGCCGACCATGACGAAAACTCCCGAGAACGCCGCCAGGACCCTAGGCTCGGGCGGCGCGACCTATGCGGCTGCCGGGGTCGACATCGCAGCCGGTGACCGTGCGGTCGAGCTGATGAAGGCCAAGGTGGCGCGCGCCACCAGACCCGAGGTGGTCGGTGACCTGGGCGGTTTCGCCGGCCACTTCGCGGTCGACTTCACCCGCTACAAGAAGCCGCTGCTCGCCTCCTCGACCGACGGCGTCGGCACCAAGCTGACCATCGCCCAGGCCATGGACAAGCACGACACCATCGGCCAGGACCTGGTCGGCATGGTCGTCGACGACCTGGTGGTCTGCGGCGCCGAGCCGCTGTTCCTGCTCGACTACATCGCCTGCGGCCAGGTCGTCCCGGAGCGGATGGCCGAGATCGTCGGCGGTGTCGCCGAGGGCTGCCGGATCGCCGGCTGCGCCCTCGTCGGCGGCGAGACGGCCGAGCACCCCGGCATCATGGGCCCCGACGAGTACGACCTGGCGGGTGCGGGCGTGGGCATCGTCGACGCCGACGACGTGCTCGGCAGCGAGCGGGTTCTCGAGGGCGACGTCGTGATCGCGATGGCCTCCAGCGGGCTGCACTCCAACGGCTACTCCCTGGCCCGGCACGTACTGCTGCAGGCGGCGCGGCTGCCGCTGGACGCCGACCTGGAGGAGCTCGACGGCACGCTGGGCGAGGTGCTGCTCACGCCGACCAAGATCTACGCCAAGGACTGCCTGGCGCTCGCCCGCGAGGTCGAGGTGCACGCGTTCTCCCACGTCACCGGTGGTGGGCTCGCGTCCAACCTCTCCCGCGTGCTCCCCGAGGGCCTGGACGCGACGTTGGAGCGGGCGACCTGGTCGCTGCCTGCCATCGTCCGGCTGATCGCCGAGCGCGGTCGGGTCGACCAGGCCGAGATGGAGCGGACGTTCAACATGGGCGTGGGCATGGTCGCCGTGGTGGCTGCCGCGGACGCCGACCGGGCGCTCGCCGTACTCATGGGCCGGCACGTCCCCGCCTGGGTGGCCGGCACGGTCGTACGGGGCTCTGGCTCCGGCGGCGTCGCCCGCCTGCACGGCGCCTACCAGCCGGCCTGACCGGCCCGGGTCAGAGCTGGGACTTGGACCAGTCGACGGGCACCGGGGCGACGACCGTGCCCACGTCGAGCTGGATGTCCTCGCGGGACTGCAGGGTGATCGTCGCCGGGTCGCCGGTGAACAGCTTGCCGTTGACGTAGGCCGTGACCTTTCCCGTGGCGGGGCCGACCTGGCCGGCGCTCAGCGGCTGCCCCCAGATGGCGAACACGTCGCTGAGCGGATAGAGCTTGGTGGTCGGCGACTCGACGTGGACGATGCCGTCGTTGGCGTGGGTGTGCAGCCAGTAGTAGCACGTGGTGGCCGAGGCGAAGGGGAAGCCCTGGCTCTGCTGCACCTGCAACCCGACGATGCCGATGCCCAGCGGGATCGGCCGCAGCGCCCCGTTGACGTAGACGGCCAGGTGGCTGTGGATGTGGTAGGCGAGCTGTTCGGTCGCGCCGCACTGGATGCCGTCGACCGGCTGCCCGGTGGCTTCCTTGCTGAGGTCGGCCAGCGGTGTGCCGGTCTCGATCGGCATGCCCTCGGGGCCGAGGGCGGCGGCCGGCTTGCTGCCGCCGCTGACGATCACGAACACGGCGACCAGGATCGCGACCAGCACCGCGGCGCCCCCGACGAGGAGCAGGCGTCGGCGGCGTTCGGCACGCGCGTGCGCGCGTCTCAGGGCCGCGGCGCGCTGGGCGGCCGAGGTCTTGGCGCGTGCCGGCTTGCCCGGTGAGCCACTAGGCAGTGCGGTGGTCCTGGCCGGTGTCGTCCGGGTCGTCGTCGAGGTCGCCCGCGTACGGGTCGGTGTACTCGTCGTCCTGATCGGTTTCGCTTGGAGCCGGCCGGACAACCGGTTCTCCAGCGAGCTCGGCACGCAGACGGTCCAGGTCGGTCCCGCCGCTGCTGTACTTCAGCTCGCGGGCGACCTTGGTCTGCTTCGCCTTGGCTCGGCCGCGCCCCATGGCTCGACCCCCTCGGTACGACGGAGGCGCGCGGCGCTCCGGCATGATCGCGTCGTTCACTCCCAGCGGAGCCGTCGGCGCCGCTGCCCGTGTTCACGGTACCTGCTCAGCCCCCCGCTCCGCCACGCGGCGCCCCGCATCGGCCTGACATCCGGGACATCCGTCGGGTCAGGGCCCGGCAACGGCGCCTGCCCCGGCGTGCCACGATGGCCTGGTGATCTCGTACGCCGCGTCGTTGCGGGTCTACGAACCGCTGCGCGCGTTCCCCGAGCCGGAACGCACGCAGTGGAGCG
>JAWWOL010000085.1:0-3213 GCA_033851695.1 Frankiales bacterium | reverse complement strand
CACGACACCGTAACCGGCGAGCATCCCGGACACGTGCGCGACCACGGCCCACAGCTGCACCGGCGCGGGGCCGCGCAGGGCGTGCAGCAGCGGCCACCAGACCACCCAGCAGGCACCCATGACGACGGCGGTGAGGACGTCGTCGGGGCGCAGCCGGCTCGGTCCGGCCGCCGGCCGTGTGGCGGGCGCCGACCCGCTGCCCGGCGGCGCGTGGCCGACGGACTGCCTCACGGACGGGCCGGTGGCCGACCGGCGTCGGCGGCGGTCGCTGACCCCGCCGTCTGCGCAACGGTGTGCATGGCCGGCGCCGGCCCGGCGACCGGGGAGATACTGGGGGCGGTCAGGCCAAGCCACAGGGCGACCAGGATGCCGGTCCCGGTAAGCGCCGTGTTGCCGCGCCCACGGCCACCGCGCCGCCGCCGATGAGCTGCTCGTCGGGTCGGTCGAGTCATGATTCTTCCTCGCATTCCTGGTGTACCTGTCCCTCGGGCTACGCCCCTGCGGGCGCCGCTGCCCATGCTGTTGTCGGCCCCGAACTGACCCGCCTTGTGGCACGAACCCTTAGCCACGGCTAAATGTGGCGTAAGGAATCGCCCGAACGCTCGTTCCGTTAGCCCATCGAGCCGAATCCGCCCGGCCGCCGACCTAGGGCGTACGGCCGAGACGCCGTTGCGTCATTCGCCGCGGCGGGCGGCGTCGAGCAGCATCTGCCGCTCGTGCAACGTCGTACGGCGGCGGCCGCGGCTCGCGCCCAACGCGGTCTCCGCCGCGTCGATCGCCCGCCAGTTGTCCAGCAGTACGGGCTCGAGACCGCGGGCGACCAGCGTTTCGACGAGGTCGTCGACCGGACCCCCGGCGTCGAGCAACCCGCCCTCGACATCGGCCATGAGGGACGCCACCGTCTCGTGGGCGTCGTGCTTGTTGGTGCCCACGACGCCGGTGGGTCCGCGCTTGATCCAGCCGGCGACGTACTCCCCCGGCGACGGCTGCCCGTCGCGCAGCACCCGTCCCCCGACGTGCTCAACGGTGCCGGTACGGGCGTCGACCGGCAGGCCCGGCAGCGGGTGCCCGCGGTAGCCGACCGAGCGCACGACGAGGTCGGCGGGCAGCACCGAGATCTCGCCGGTGCCGCTGGCCACGCCCGCGTCGTCGACGACCGTGCGCTCGAGCGCGATGCCGACGACGCGGTCGTCACCGAGTAGCCGCACCGGCCGGCGGTGGAACTGAAGTCGCAGCGGGATGGTGCCCGGCCGCGGCTCGTGCCCGATCCAGCCCCGCAGCTCGGCGAGGTTGCGGGCAACCGTGCGGTCGCCGTGCTCCTCGGCGGCGTCGTGCGTCATGTCGGCAGGGTCGACGAGAACCGTTGCGCCGCCGAGGGTGTTGAGCTCGCGCAGCTCCTGGGTGGTGAACGTCGCCTGCGCCGGGCCGCGACGCCCGACCACCGTCACCGCCCGTACCGGCGCAGCCGCGAGCGCGTCGAGGACGTGCTGGGGCATGTCGGTGTCCTCGAGCTCCGCGGGGGTACGGGCGAGCACGCGCGCCACGTCGAGAGCCACGTTGCCGACGCCGACCACGACGACCGAGGAAGCGTGAGCAACGGCCTCCTCGACGAAAGCGCGGTCCGCGTCCGGGTGCCCGCAGTACCACGACACCAGGTGGGTCGCGGCAAGGCTGCCCGGCAGGCCCTCGCCCTCGAGGCCCATCCGCCGGTCGCCGGAGGCCCCGTAGGTGTAGACCACCGCGTCGACGTGCCGGCGCAGCTCGGCCAGCGACAGGTCGACGCCGATGTCGATGTTGCCGACGAAGCGCACCTGCGGGTGGTCAAGGGCATGGTGCAGCGTGGTCCGCAGCGCGCGCATCTTCTCGTGGTCCGGCGCGATGCCGTGGCGCACCAGGCCGAACGGCGTCGGCAACCGGTCGAGCAGGTCGACCGACACCGGCACCGCGTCCTGACGGCTCAGGGCTTCGGCGGCGTAGATCCCGGCTGGGCCGGCACCCACGACGGCGACCCGCAACGGTCTGCTCGTGACGGGCGAGACCGACGACCGAGGGACCGGCATGCTCACATCGTCGCTCGGCCGGCCGCGTACGGCCAGATTGGTCAGGGGTTGAACGGCCTGGGGTTGATGCAGCCGGCCTTGCGACCCACCTTGGCCAGACCGGCGAGATCACCCTTGCCGTACGCGGCCTTGGCACGCGCCAGGATCACCGGATACATGAGCTGCCCGGTGTCGTTGACGTGCTGGAGACCGACGGCGTGACCGAGCTCGTGCAGCAACGCAGCGCCCTGCGTCCGCCCGGCCCCGAAGCCGACCTTGTACGACTTGTTGTACTGGTCGTTCATCACGACCATCGCCGAGACCACCTGCAGCGGGTGCAGGTTGCCCTGGGCGTCCAGCCACTGGTTGTAGAACACCCCGCCCACGCCGACGTCCCTCGTGACCAGCGCGTTGCTGGTGCCCTTGCCCTTGCCCGGCGCAGCCCAGGCGATCGTCATCACCGGCCAGTGACCCGGCGTCGACTTCAGGCCGTAGTTCCCCTGCGGGATCACGCCGGTCTGGCCCTCGTACACGAACGTCATGCCGGTCGCCTTGTGCAGGAGCGCGATCGCCTTCTTGACCTCGGCCATCGAGCCCCTGGGTGCGTGCGTCAGGTTGACCTTGTAGCGGATCGGGACACAGGGGTTCCAGCGGATGACGACGTGGTTCGTGGTCTTGAGCAGCGCATAGCCGGGAGAGCTTGCGGCGAGGGCGGGAGCGGCGGAAGGCAGCACCAGGCTGGCCACCGCCATGGTCACCGTGGCGAGACGACGCAGGCGCATGGGACTCCTCGACGGCGCGAAATCCGGACGTTCCGGCCAGTGTTGCATGCGTCCGTCCGCCTCCGTCGGGAAAGTCGACCGTCAGGTGAAACGCAGGGGCGAACTGTCCGACGCTTCTGAGAACATGGTGAGGTGACGGTGCGCAAGGGTGACCCGGGTGAGCTGCTGCCCCGCGCCCCCGAGCCCCTCGATCCGGGCGGGGAGTGGGTCACCTCGGCGGGCGGGCCGCTGCGCCTGTGGTGGGAAGCCGTCGGCAGGGTGCGCCGGCTGCGCCGTCCCCGCTGGTGGGAAGAGGTCCTGTTCATCGGGCTCAGCTACCTCCTCTACTCGACGGTGCGCAACGCCGCGCCTGATCACGCGGTGGCAGCGTTTCACCGGGCCTACGCCCTGCT
>JAWWOL010000487.1:0-2885 GCA_033851695.1 Frankiales bacterium | reverse complement strand
TGGGGGTGGCGGTCGCTGCTGAGGCGGTGGAGATACCGAAGCCGCCGGCGAGGGACACGGTGATGACGACCGCACGCAGGAACGAGCGGTACGACGGGTGCGCAGGCACGTACGAGGCCCTTCCGTTGCGCCTGCGGGGTCAGCTGTCGGGTTCGGGCAGAAAGGTAGCCCGGCCACGCGGACGTGGCTTCACCCCGAGGACCTGTTGGCGGCAGGCCCGGTGGGTCGGAGACCGGTGGGTCCCCCGCTGCCGTCCCTTGGCTGAGATCGTCGGGACACAGCTGGCCCGGGGACGGCACTCGGCGTCGGGAACGCTGTGGTTCGCCGCACGGAGACGGCCAACCTCAGAGGTATCGGCAGAACCCGCGGCGAATTCAGTGATTCGACCGACAGATCACGAGTCGAAGCCAATGCCGATCTTGTCCAGGGCCGAGAGCCAGAGGCCACGCCTGCCCGTGTCGTCCGCCCGCGCCAGCGCGTGACGGGTGAGGGCGATGGCGCCGTAGCGCAGGGGTTCCGGCGGGAACGGGAACGGCGCGCGGCGCACCATCGCCAGCGTGAGCAGCTCGCTGTCCGGCACCTGGAGCAGGTCGGCCAGCACCTGCCCGCCGAACCGGCTGGCGCCCACGCCCAGGCCGGTGTAGCCGAGGGCATAGACCAGCCGGCCGTCGTACCTGCTCCCGAACGTCACGGTGAACCGGGAGGTCGTCGCGATCGCCCCACCCCAGCGGTACGGGAACCGGAGGTCGGCGAGGGCGGGAAACATGACGGCGAAGTTGCGCTCGAGCACGGCGTGCGTCTCAGCGTCCTGGTCGTGCTCCGGCCCGATCGGCCCCCGCCAGCGGTAGACCGCGTCGTAGCCGCCCCACAGGACGCGGCCGTCCGGGGTGAGCCGGAAGTAGTGAAACCTGTTGCCGGAGTCAGAGACCCCCTCCCGGCCGGCCCACCCGATTGCCTGGCGTTGCTGGGAAGTCAGTACGTCCGAGACCAGCACGTAGTCGTACACCGGGACGTAGCGGTGGCCGGCCACGGGCAGCAGGCCGGCGGTGTGCGCGTTGGTGGCCAGCACGACCCGGCGGGCCGTGACCGAACCCTGGGGCGTACGGACGACGAGGCCGTGGGTCGCCGAGCCGGTCTCCTGGACGCCGGTGACCGGGCTGTACTCGTACACCGCGACACCCCGGTCCCGCGCCACCCTGGCCAGCTCGCGGACCAGCTTGGCCGGGTCGAGGGTGCCGCCGGCGCCGGTCCTGCGGACTGCCCCGAGCAGCCGTGGCGAGTGCAGCAGCTCACGCGCCGCGCCGGCATCGAGCAGCTGGGCGTCGTGCCCGTAGGCGCGGTGGATGTCCGCCCACTCGCGGAGACCCGCGACCTCGTGCGCCCGCGTCGCCACCTCGAGCATCGGCACCGGCTCGAAGTCGCAGTCGACCTGGTGCTCGGCGAGGAACTTCTGCAGCCCGCGGAAGTTCTCCTCGGCCAGCCGCTCCAGGGTGTCGATCTCGTCCGGGAAGTGCTTGAGGCCGTTGAGAAGTCCGTGCGTCAGCGACCTGTCGAGAAACCCGCCGTTGCGGCCGGACGCCGCATAACCGACCGTGTCCGCCTCGCAGACGACGACGGTCAGGCTGGGGTCGTTGTCGAGAAGCGCGTGCGCGGTCCACAGCCCGGTGTAGCCGGCACCCACGATCGCGACGTCGGCGCGCAGGTCCGCGGTCAGCGAGGGACCGGCCTCGTACGCGGTCCGCTGCTGCCAGAACGACGGACCCAGCGAGGACTGCGGCGCGATCATTGGCCCATGCTCGGCCCGCCGGGCGCCTGCGGCAAGGCAGACGCGCGGTGCGCGCCTTGGCAGCACACCCACAGCCCCCGCCGCCCGGCGGCCAGCACACGCGGGGACAGGACTCCGCTAGCGTCGCGCTGGGGTCAGACGTCCGGTCTGTCCCGGTTCACGCGCAACGCTGCGCCCAACGAGTGGGGAATCCTCGTGAGAATCCGCATCCGCCCGGCAACCATTGTCGGCACCACAGCGCTGGTCATCGCCCTGTCCGGCACGGCCGTCGCCGCCACCGGTGGGACCTTCGTGCTCGGCCACATCAACCGGACCACCTCGAACACCGTCATCGCCAACAGCGCCGGCACGGCGCTGGTCCTGGCCGGCAAGAAGGGCGTCGCGCCCTTCGGCGTCAACGGCAACAAGACCAAGGTGCCCTCACTCAACGCCGACCTGCTCGACGGCCTGGACTCGACCAAGCTGCAGCGGCGGGTGCTCGGCCAGTGCGGCACCACGGGCATCTCGGCCGTCTCGGCGACCGGCTCCGTCACCTGCATGACCTCACACCACCTGTACTTCACCAGCGGCGTCGCGTCGCTCACGATCCCGGCCGGCGTCACCAAGATCGAGATCATGGCCCGCGGCGCCGGCGGCTCTGGCGGTACGAGCGGCACGGCCGCCACCCTCGGCCGCGGTGGCGGCGGCGGTCAGGGCGGGATGACGCAGACCCTGGTCTCCGTCTCCGCCGGGCAGAAGTACCAAGTGAGCGTCGGCGCGGGCGGCGTGGCCCCGACGACGCCGGTGGCGGACGGCAGCTCGGGCGGCCGGAGCACGGTCCTCCTCGACCCGTCGTCGGACGCGACGAAGTTCGCGGCCGTAGCCAACGGAGGCACCGGTGGCCGCAACGCGGTCTCGTGCGCAAGCAATGACGGCGCAGCCCCTGGCATCGGTGGCGGAGCGCCTGGTCCCACCGGCGCCGGTGCACTCGGCCTGTCCATGTCCACCGGGGCCACCGGATCGGCGGCCGGTGTCACGGGCGACCCCGCAGGGTGCGCGAGTGGTGGCACCGGAGGCGGGGCCAACTACGCCGGTGCGGGTGGCGACGGTGGCCAGCCCG
>JAWWOL010000081.1:0-5442 GCA_033851695.1 Frankiales bacterium | reverse complement strand
GGCTGCGCCGTCCCCGCTGGTGGGAAGAGGTCCTGTTCATCGGGCTCAGCTACCTCCTCTACTCGACGGTGCGCAACGCCGCGCCTGATCACGCGGTGGCAGCGTTTCACCGGGCCTACGCCCTGCTGCACTTCGAGCACGACACCCACATCGACGTCGAGCACACGTTCAACCAGATCATCGCGTCGTCCGCCTGGCTGGCCTACGCGTCCACCTACTGGTACGCCGCCATGCACTTCATCGTCACGATCGGCGTCCTGGCCTGGGTCTACGTCAGGCACCCGTTGCGCTACCGGCCGATCCGCATGGTGCTCTACACGACGAACGTCCTCGCCCTGGGCGGGTTCTGGTTCTATGCACTCGCCCCGCCGCGGATGCTGCCCGGCTTCGTGGACACCGTCGACAGATATCCCACCGCCTGGGGCTCGTGGGACACCGCCGGCGTGGCCAAGCTGTCGAACCAGCTCGCCGCCATGCCCTCGCTGCACATCGGCTGGTCGACCTGGGCCGGCCTGGTCGTGTTCAAGCTGGCCAAGCACCGCTGGGCGCGGATCGCCGGGCTCGCCTACCCGCTGATCACGACGTTCGTCATCCTCGGCACCGCCAACCACTTCCTGCTCGACGCTGTCGGCGGCCTGGCCGTCCTCGCGCTGAGCTTCCTGGTCGAGCGGATGGTGTTCGGCCGCCCGGCCTTCGACTCCCCGGCCCAGGTCCGCCGCCGCGCACCCTGGCATCGCAGACCAACGTCCTAGACTCTGCGGCATGTCACGTCCCGTGGTCATCGCCCACCGTTGTGGCCCGCTCGACGCCGACCCGCCCGCGGCCGAGAACAGCATCGCCGGCATGCTCGCCTCGCTCGAGCTGGGTGCCGACGCCGTCGAGATCGACGTCCGGCTCTCGCTCAGCGGCACGCCCGTGCTGATGCACGACATCACCGCCCGGCGCACCGGCGGGTTCCCGGTGCCGGTACGGCTGATGTCCGAGCAGCAGCTCAACCGGACCCGGCTCTACCGGGCCAAGGAGCCGATCCCGACTCTGGCGGCGATGCTCGCGGCCGTACCGGACGGCGTGGTGATCGCCGCCGACGTCAAGGACCCGCGGGTCATGCGGGCCACGATCGAGGTCGCCCGCGCCGCCGGCAGGCTGGCCGACACGATGCTGTGGTGCCGCTCCGCCAAGGCCCTCAGGCTGGCCGGCCAGTGGGCCCCGGACGCGCGTCTGGTCTACCTGCACGACTCCGGCAACCTGTCCCAGTCGCTCGCCTACATCAAGAAGAGCGTCGAGCTCGGCGCCTACGCGGTCAGCCTCCACGAGCGCGCCACGACTCGACAAGCCGTGAGTGCGGCGCATGACGCCGGGCTGACCGCCTACGCCTGGGCGCTGACCGCCGACACCCACCGCAAGCTGCTGGACGCCGGCGTCGACGGGATCGTGACGGACTACCCAGGAGTCCTGCGCAAGCAGATCGGCCCGGTCAGCGTCTGAGCTCGGGCCCGCACCCGACGCGCGGGGGATGTTCCTCGCCGCGCGTGTCTGCGTTGCCCGCCCCGGGCGGGCCACGCAGAGTCTCCGCAGGGCAGGTCCCCCCGGTCAGCCGTCGACCGAGTCGGTCTCGGCGTCGCTGACGTCGGCGTCGAGCAGGGAGATCGTCGTCGCCACCGGCAGGTCGACCTCTCCAGCGCCGGTCGCGTCGAGGAAACGGGTGATGATCCGTACGGAGTCCTCGGGCGCCTCCTCAAGGGGGAAGTGCCCGATGCCGGGCAACGCGACCAGCTCGGCCGCCGGCCCGAGATCGCGGCACGCCGACTCGGCGATCGCCATCGGCAGCACCGGGTCGGCAGCCCCCCAGAGCACCAGCCGGCCCAGCCCGGACGGCACGGGAGCCGGGGGCGTCTGCCCACGGGACCGGAGGCGGGCGAGCTGGGCCCGGGTGGCCGCCCGGTAGTAACCCAGCATCGCCGAGACCCGCTGCGGCTGGGCGTAGGCGGCGACGTAACGGTCACGTACGTCGGGGTCGAGCGGCCGGTCGGACTTCCAGGCCAGCCGAAGCATCCCGTCGACGAGACGTCGGCCGCCGACCCTGAACGCGACCTCGGGCAGGCCCGGCAGCGAGAACAGCGGGATGTGAAAAGCCCTGGCCAGGTTGATCTTTCGGTAGGGCGCGTTGACCACGACGAGCCGGCGTACGAGGTCCGGCCTGGCCTTCGCCAGGGCCAGGGCGAGGATGCCGCCCCAGTCGTGGCCGACTACGTCGACCGGGCCGTCCACCTCGTGCAAGATGAGCGCGGCCATCTCGCGGACCAGCGTCGCCACGTCGTACGGGCCGCCGACCTCGCTGCCGCCGAGACCCTTGAGGTCGGGCGCGAGGACCACCCGGTCGGCCGCCAGGACCGGGAACAGGTGCCGATAGGCGATGGCCGTCTGGGGCACCCCGTGCAGCAGCAGCACCGGCGTCCGGGAGGCACCGCCCGGCGTCGCCCGGTGCAGGCTGAATCGCACGCCCTCGACCGCGACCTCGGTGCGGGTGGACCCGCTCAGCAGCGTCTCCGTCATCCGTAGAACACCCTCTCCACCACCGCTCGGGCCCGCCGGGTGGTGCGCCGGTAGTCCTCGAGGAAGTCCCCCGTGTGTCCCGCAGGGTATCCGACCGCACGGGCCACCCCGGCGAGGTCCCGGCCCATCGGCGGGAGGCTGTCACCGGGCTTCCCCCGTACGAGGGTCAGCGCGTTGCGGGCGCGGGTGGCCAGCTCCCAGGCGGTGCGGAGGACCTCGGCGTCGGCGGGGTCGAGCAGACCGCCCTGCTCGGCCGCTGCCAGTGCACCGAGCGTGCTGGTGGTGCGCAGCGGTGGTGCGGCGTAGGCGTGCTGCAGCTGCAGCAGCTGCACGGTCCACTCGACGTCGGACAGGCCGCCCGGACCGAGCTTGAGGTGGCCCTGCGGGTCCGTGCCGCGGGGCAGTCGCTCGGCCTCCACCCGGGACTTGATCCGGCGGATCTCCCTCTTGGCGGCCTCTTCGAGGCCTCCTTCGGGCCAGCGGACCGGCGCGATCTGGTCGAGGAACTCACCCGTCAGGCCCGGGTCGCCCGCGAGGTGCGCAGCCCGCAGCAGCGCCTGTGCCTCCCATACGTGCGACCACCGGGAGTAGTACTCCCGGTACGCAGCAAGGGATCGGGTCAGCGGGCCCTGCCGGCCCTCGGGCCGCAGGTCGGCATCCACGAGCAGCGGCGGGTCCTGCCCCGGCAGCAGCAACAACCGGCGCAGCTCCTCCGCGACCGCCTGCGCCGCAGCGGCCGCCACGTCGTCGGGCACCCCGGCGAGCGGGTCGTGGACGAAGAGCACGTCCGCGTCGCTGCCGTACCCCTGCTCGTGACCACCGAGGCGACCCATGGCGATGATGCCGATGCGTACGGGGACCCGGCCGCGCCGCTCGACCTCGACCTTGCGCATCGCGACCCGGAGGGCGGCACCAACGGTCGCACCCGCACTGTCGGCGAGAGCCCGGCCCACCACCTCCGGCTCGACCAGGCCGAGCAGGTCGGCGCAGGCGATCCGCAGCAGCTCCTGCCGGCGCACACCGCGGGCGGCGGCGACGGCCGACTCCCAGCCGTCGTTGCGCTCGACCACGGCGAGGACCCGCTCGTCGAGCTGCGCCCTCGTACGGGGAACCAGCTCGTTGTCGTCGGCGAGCATCGCGATCGACTCCGGCGCCCGCCCGAACATGTCGGCTACGTAGCGGCTGCTCGCCAGCAGGTGGGCCAGCCGCTCAGCGGCCGCGCCCTCGTCGCGGAGCAGTCGGAGGTACCACGGCGTGCTGCCCAGCTTCTCGCTCACCAGCCGGAAGGCCAGCAGACCGGCGTCGGGGTCCGCGGCATCGGCGAACCAGCCGAGCATCGCCGGGAGCAGGGTCCGCTGGATCGCGGCCCTGCGGCTCACCCCGTTGGCCAGCGCCTCCAGGTGCCGCAGGGCCCCCGCCGGGTCGTCGAAGCCCAGTGCCTGCAGGCGTTCACTTGCCGCGGCGGGGCTCAGCCGGGCCTCGTCGCCGTGCAGCCGGGCGACCGCCGCGAGCAGCGGCCGGTAGAACAGCTTCTCGTGCAGGCGGCGGACCTCACGACCGTGCCGGGCCCGGTCGCGTTGGAACTCCCCCACCGCGTCACCCCGGTAGCCGGTCGCCCTGGCCACCCACCGCAGCGTCACCGGGTCCTCGGGCACCAGGTGGGTACGCCGCAACCGCTGCAGCTGGACCCGGTGCTCCACCGTCCGCAACCAGCGGTAGGACTCGGTCAGCCGCGCGCCGTCCGCGCGGCCTACGTAACCGCCGGCGGTCAGCGCCTCCAACGCCACCAGGGTGGTGGGGCTGTGCAGCGTCGGGTCGGTCCGGCCGTGGACGAGCTGGAGCAGCTGCACCGCGAACTCGACGTCCCGCAGCCCGCCCGGGCCGAGCTTGAGCTCACGGTCGACCTCGTTGCGCGGGATGTGCTGCTCGACCCGCCGGCGCATGGACTGGACGTCCTCGACGAAGTGCGGCCGGTCCCCCGCCGACCAGACCAGCGGAGCGACCGTGTCGACGTACCGCTCGCCGAGGTCGCGGTCCCCTGCCGCCGGGCGCGCCTTGAGCAGCGCCTGGAACTCCCAGGTCCTGGCCCACCTCCGGTAGTAGGCCTCGTGGCTGACCAGGCTGCGGACCAGCGGCCCGTCCTTGCCCTCGGGGCGCAACGCCGCGTCGACCGGCCACAGCGTCCCCTCCTTGGTCGTAGTCGAGCAGGCCTTGATCAGCCCGGTCGCCAGGCGGGTCCCGGTGGCGATGGCCGCCGCCTCGTCGGCCGGCCCGTCCGGACCGTCCACCGCCTCCGCCACGAAGATCACGTCGACGTCGCTGACGTAGTTGAGCTCGTGGCCGCCGGTCTTGCCCATGCCGATGACGGCGAACCGGCACTGCGCCGCCCCCTTGGGCAGCTTGGCCGCGGCGATCGCCAGGGCCGCCTCCAAAGCGGCACAGGCCAGGTCGGCCAGCTCTGCCGCCGCATCCTCGACATCGACCTCGCCCGAGAGGTCGCGGGCCGCGAGCTCGAGGACGCTGCGCCAGTAGGCAAGCCTCAGGGCATCCATCGCCGCCCGCTCCGGCAGCGTGGCCCTCCGGCCGCCGGTCAGCCCGGGCGCGGGCGCGTCGGGGTCGGCGCCCACCGCCTCTAGCAGCCGGCGCCGCAGTCCGGAGCCGGAGGGACGGCTCTCCTCCATGCAGTCGTCGCGGAGCCTCCGCCAGTCCTCAGGGTGCCGGACCAGGTGGTCGCCGAGCGCGGCGCTCCCGCCGAGCACCCCGTACAGCCGGCGGCGGAACCCTTGTTCGCCCAGGGCAACCGCCAGCTCGCCCGGCGCGCCGGTCTCGGCCAGGATCCGGACGAGGGTACGCAGCGCCAGGTCCGGGTCGGCGGCCTGCTCGGCGAGG
>JAWWOL010000478.1:0-7451 GCA_033851695.1 Frankiales bacterium | reverse complement strand
GTTGGCGGGCAGAGCGTGGCCGGGAGCGGGTCGTAGAAGACCCGATCGGCAGGTCAGATCAGCCCGGCGTACTGCGCGAGGATCGCGATCGCAGCGGCCGCCATCAACGCGAAAGCCAACCAGTCGCCACCCCGGACGGGTCATCGTCAGACGCACCGGTCACGAGGCCCGGGCCCAGGGCCCTGAGATAGCTGCGCCAGCCCCTGCGTCCGGTGCCGCTGCTGAGGTCGACCTCGGACGGATTTCTCTCCGGTATCGCGGGCGTCTCGGTGATCACCATTCCTCCCGAGCAAAGCCAGATGGCCGGCGCACCGAGAACTCAGACACCTGCGCCGACCGCATCGCCGACCGTCGCGAACAGCGGGAAGACCTGCGTCAGCCCGGTGAGCTGGAAGACCCGCGCCACCATCGGCTGTGCCCCGACCAGCCGCAGCGGGGCCCCATCGGGCAGCCTGCGCCGGGTGGCGACCAGAAGCGCCAGGCCACTGGAGTCGCAGAAGCTGACGCCGGTGAGATCCAGGATCACGCGGGGGTCGGTCTGGTGCAGCGCCGTCTCGAGGGCGTCCCGCAGATCCGGCACCGTGGCGATGTCGATCTCTCCTGCGACGCAGACGACGGTGAACGGTCCGTGCTGCACCGTGTCGACCGTCAGCCCCATGGCCCAGCCGCCGGTGGCTCAGCCGGGACGGGACCGATACAGCAGTGCCCAAGCACGGGTGAGCGCCTCCTGAGGACGTGCACAACGCCTCCTGAGGACGTGCACAGCGGGGACTCGTCGGCTGCCGGATGGCGCCACGAGGTGAACCAGCAGCGCCGACTTAACCACCCCTAGGGCGGGTGCGGTACACCCCAAAGGAGGTTAACGTGGGGGCTATGGCGAAGCCCAACGGCGGGAAACCGATCACGGTGGCGTTGGTGGACGACTACGACGTCGTGCTGGCCGGCCTGGCCCACATGCTCAGCCGCTACCAAGACCGCGTCGTCGTCGTCGAGATGGACGCCAACGAGCCCGTCGTCGAGGCCGTGGACATCGTGCTCTACGACGCGTTCGCCCAGCCCGAGTCCGATCAGGACGAGATCGCCGTCCTGGTGAACAACCCCAAAGCCCGCCGGGTCGTGGTCTACACCTGGAACTTCGACCCCGGCCTGGTCGCGAGCGCCCGACGGCAGGGGGTCGCCGGCTACCTGTCCAAGACGTTGACCGCCCGCGATCTGGTCAGCGCCCTGGAAGCCGTCCACGCCGGCGAGCTGGTCGTCAGCGAGCCACCGGCACGTCCGCGCAGTGCCGTCGGACTCGACTGGCCGGGGCGCGGAGAAGGCCTGACGGACCGCGAGGCCGAGATCCTGGCCCTGATCACCCAAGGCAAGAGCAACGCCGAGGTGGCGGCGCTGACCTACCTCAGCCCGAACACGATTAAGTCCTACATCCGCACCATCTACGGCAAGATCGGCGTCGGCAGCCGCACCCAGGCGGTGCTCTGGGGCGTCGGCCACGGCTTCGTCCCGGACCACCACCGGATCGAACACTGGCGGAGCCGGCCCTGAGGACGCGAAGGGGCTGCGCTTGCTGCCCTGCCTAGGCGCCGCTGATCAGCTTGTCCCACAGCGCGTTGCGGGCCTGGTCGACGACCTGACGTGAGGGATCGGCGTCGTGCCAGTCGATGATCTCCCGCGCGCCGACGGCGTACGGGATCGTGGCCACCCAGCCCGGGACCAGCGACTTGATCTTGCTGTTGTCGAAGATCACCGAGTGCGCCTTGTCACCGAGCAGCCCCGGGCCGAGCTCGGGGTCGGCGGCCGCAATGGTCTGCGAGGCCACGTGGACGAGGTGCGGCTGGGCGACGCCGGCCGCGTCGGCCAGAGCCGTGTAGACCTGGTTCCACGTCAGCCAGTTGTCCGACGTGATGGTGAAGCTGTCCCCGTACGCCTGCGGGCGGCCGAGCAGCCCGACGAAGGCGTTCGCGAAGTCGCGGTGGTGGGTCAGGGTCCACAACGACGTGCCGTCGCCGTGCACCACCACGGGCAGGCCACGGCGCATCCGGTCGATGTCGGTCCAGCCGCCCATCGTCGGGATCGAGGTCCGGTCGTAGGTGTGGCTCGGCCGGACGATGGTCACCGGGAAACCGTGGTCGCGGTAGGCCGCCGTCAGCAGGTCCTCGCAGGCGATCTTGTCCCGGGAGTACTGCCAGAACGGGTTGCGCAGCGGCGTCGACTCGAGGATCGGCAGCCGGGCCGGCGGCTTCTGGTAGGCCGACGCCGAGCTGATGAACACGTACTGCCCGGTGCGGCCGGAGAACAGGTCGATGTCGGTCTGCACGTGCTCGGGGGTGAAGGCGACGAAGTCGACCACGACGTCGAAGGTGCGGTCACCGAGCGCCTCCCGTACGGCGGACGGGTTGCGGATGTCGGCGTGGACGACCTCGGCGCCCTCAGGCACCGGCCGGGTCGGCGTGGCGCCGCGGTTGAGGATGGTCAGCTCGTGGCCGGCGCGGAGCGAGGTCTCGGCGCACGCGGAGCTGATGGTGCCGGTGCCACCGATGAAGAGCACGGTCAGGGCGGTCATGGGGCGGCGTTCCTCTCGACAGGTCCGGTCGGCAGGTCGTCGAACCGACCGAGGCAGCATGCTATGCCGGTGGCCAGAACCGGGGTCGCGGCGGCCTCCCGGCAGCCGGCTCGCGCGTGCGTGCAGGCAGACTGGGCGGCATGCGCATCCTGCTGCCTCCGAGCGAGGGCAAGGCTCCGAAAGGCAGAGCCCGTTCGCTGTCGGCGCGCGGACTGGACGGCCCGCTCGCCGGGGCCAGGCGCGCCGTTCTCGAAGCGGTCTCGGCCTGGTGCGCCGCAGATCCCGAGGGGGCCGCGGAGGGGCTCGGGCTGCCGCCCAGCACCGCTGCGGACGACCTGGCGGTCAACGTGACGGCGCTGACCTCGGGCACCATGCCGGCCATCGAGCGTTTCCGGGGCGTGGTCTTCGACGGCCTCGGCGTCGCCACGATGGGGACTGCCGAACGGCGGGTGGCCAACCGTACGGTGCTGATCTCCTCCGGCGCGTTCGGACTGCTCACGGCGGGGGAGCCGATTCCTGACCACCGGGTCCCGATGGCCGCCACGGTGCCAGGGATCGGCGGACTGACTCCCTACTGGCGGCGGCATCTCGAGGCCAGCATCCCGTCGATGGTCGCGTCGCGGCACCTCGTCGTCGACCTGCGCTCGGTCGACTATCTCGGCGCGCCACCGATTGCGGCGTCCGTGCGGCGTCACGTGCTCGCGGTACGGGTGCTCACCGAGCGGGCAGCTGGGCGGGCCGTCGTGAGCTACTCGAGCAAGCTCACCAAGGGCCGGCTGGCCCGCGCACTGGTCGCCGCCGAGGCTGCTGGCCACAAGGTGCGCAAGCCGTCGGACGTGGCCACAATCGCTGCTGCCGAAGGTTTCCGCGTCGAGCCGGGCAATGCCGTGAGCGGCCAGCCGACCCTCGACCTGATCTTGGCGGGCTAGGACCCGAGGAGCCGGACGTGGCCGGTCGCGTCCCGGCCCGAGCCGGGTCGGGTGCGGATGCGCGAGCCGCCGCCGCGCCTCCGGTGCCGTCGCCTGGGCAGGTGCAGGGCCCGCATCAGCACGAGCAGGCTGACGAGCAGGGCACCGCCGGCGATGGCCTCCTCCTCACGCACCCCGCGGGCGGGTTGGACGGTCGACGGGTGCCGGGGGTCGTACCGCAGCTTGATGGTCCGGTCGGCCTGCGGTCCGAGCGCGGTCACCACCGCCGACACCTGCTGACCGCTGGCCGTGTCGAAGGTGACGCCGATAGCGCGGCAGAGCAGGCAGCCGGTGCTGTCCAGCGTGCCGGTGGCCGCGGCGCCCCGGTTGGACAACGTGAGGTCGGCACGCAGGTCACGCTGGAGGATGAAGCCGGAGAACACGGCCAGGGCAAGCGCTGCCAGGACCACCAGGACACGGAGCAGACGACGCCGGCCGGAGCGCTCCCGGTAGCGCGAACGACGGTTGCGCACCACGGTCACCTGGCCTTCGGACTGGTCTCGCCGACAAAACGGACGTCGCCATTACCTCAGACGGACCGGTGGTCCGACCACTCGGGGTCCACTGTGACGCCGATCCGCAGGGGCTGCCGCCTCGCCGACGCGGCGGCGGGACGCGCCCGCCGGGCCTTGAGGATGAAGGGTGCCAGGGCCGAGCGCAGCTGACGGGCGTGATCGGCGTTGAGGTCGATCTCGTAGACCGGCCCGCCCACCCCGAACCGCACGGTCTCGACCGCGACGCTGCCATTGAGGTCGTCGACGAGAGAGGTCGTTCTGCGTTGCGCCATTCCCCTACGGTCCTGGCGCGACCCCCGCAGGTCAAGCGACCCGCCCAGCCGGCGGGCAAACACTTTCCCCGGGGGTGACACCGGTCACCCTTGTGCAACCCGGCTCAAGACGGCAAATCGGCATCCGATAGGTGGGGGACCTCGCCGACCCACCACTACCGGGAGCTGCTCCGTCGTGCCCGTCGCACCGCTCGTCCTGTCCCTGACCACGACAACGCATCCCGCCGTCCCGGCCGTGGCCGACGCGTTCGGCTGGGCTGCCGGAGCCATCGGCATCGTCACCGGTTGGCCGCAAGTGGCCCGCCTGTGGGTCCGTCGCCGGCACGAAGGTCTCTCACTTACCGCCAATGTCCTGGGGGTGCTCTACACCACGGCGTGGCTCTTGTACGGCTTCGCGACGCACAGCACCGTCCAGGTCGTCACCGGCATTGTTGGCGTGGTGGGCCTCGTCGCCATCCTCGCGGGCCACCTCGTGCTGAGCCGCCCCAGGCTGCGCCAGTGGCTGCCGCTGTTGGTCGGTGGCCTCGGGGTGCTGTTCGTCGTGTTCGGTATCGGTGCCCGGCCGCTCGGCGTCACCGCGTCCGTCGCGACAATCAGCGGCGTCGCACCCCAGGTCGTCCTGCTGGTCAGGGCCCGGCTGGCCGGGATCTCCGATGCGGCCGGCGTTTCCCGTACCCGCTGGCGGTTGAGCTGTGTGGCCAACCTGCTCTGGGTCGCGTACGGGCTGATCGTCGGCGACCCGGTCATCATCGTGAACTCCGCGGTCATCGCCGCCTTCGGTGCCGCCATCGTGATCCTCGCGGGGGAGCGCGGTGCGGTCCGCCGGAACGCGATGCCCGAGCAGGGGGAGTACGCCGTCGCTGCCTGAGGGGCTGGGTCGACGACTCGCCCGCTGAGCTCCCGCCGCCGGTCGCCACGACGGTCAGGAGGCGTCAATCTGTGACCTGATTCGAGAACTGCCATCGGAGATCGGTCGGGCACGCAATACCGACCTTCTTTTACCAAAGCGCTGCGGAGAACCTCAAGATCGGCATAGTGTGACGGGACGCCTCAATCCGCGCCCCGCACCGGGGTCGTCCGCTTGACAGCGATGGAGAGGGCGGCGCTTGCTCGGGAAAGAGGCGTGCGTGCCGGCTCCTACGGGCGGGTCGAGCGAAGCGGCACCAGGCGACGCGGACAACGAGCTGACAGCACGGGCTCGGGTGCCGAGTCGGCTTGACTCGGTTCCGGCCGCACGCGCCTTCTTGACCAAGCTGCTGCAGGGGTGGTCGGTCGCGGAGGATGTCGTCGATGACGCCGCCTTGCTGACGACCGAGACGATGGCCAACGCCTTGGAGCACGGCGACGGGCTCGTGTCGATGAGCATCTCCCTCGAGCACGGCATCCTGCACATTGCGGTCGCCGACAAGGCGGACAAGCGTCAACCGCAGGTCCTGACCGTGGACAGCTCGAGCGACGGTGGCCGCGGCATGTGGATCGTCGACATCGTCGCCAAGGACTGGGGCAGCAATGCGACCCCAGGCGGTGGGGGTGGAAAGACCGTCTGGTTCGAGCTCAACGCCCAGGGGGCGGAGGCGTGGCCGGTGGGCGGCGAGACCGAGCTCGTGCCGCCGAGGTCGCAGTCCGCGCTCGTTGACCCGCCGCCCGCGACGGTGTCGGAGCGGGTCACCTTCTCCGGGCGCGTAGGCTCGCACACCGAGCTCAAGGGCATCCCCGTCGTGGTCTACGAGGACAAGTTGTCCGCCTTGCTCGGCGATTTCGCCCGTACGTTGCTCACGGACTTCCCGATCCAGGGCATTCTGGACCACCTGGTGGAGCGCATCGTCGATGCTCTGCCGGTGACCTCTGTCGGGGTGACCCTGATGTCACCGGGACTGGGCGCCCACTGCGTTGCCGGCTCCACCGCCCCGACCCTGGCGTTCGAGCGGCTCAAGACCGAGCTCGAGCTGAGCCCCAGCCTGGTGGCGTACGAGGCCGGCGAGGTGGTGGAGATTGCCGACATCGCGACTGACCTGCGGTTCCCGGAGTTCTCCGAAGCGGCAGCGTCCGCAGGTATCGCGGCAGCGTTCGCCTTTCCGCTGTGGCACAACGACGGCCGGCTCGGCGTGCTCGACCTCTACCGCGACACTCCCGGCCCGCTCGACGCGCGCGACCTGATGGCAGCCCAGACGATGGCGGACGTCACGGCCGCCTATCTCATCAACTCTCAGGCCCGCGAGGTCGTGCGCGAGACCTCCGACCGATCGAGGGACACCGCCCTGCGCGACCCGCTGACCGGGTTGCCCAACAGGTTGATGCTGCATCAGCTGTTGCGCGAAGCCGCCGAGCAGGCCGGCCCGGCCGACAACAACGTCGCGGTGCTGTTCGCCGACCTCGACCGGTTCAAGCAGATCAACGACACCTACGGTCAGCTGGTCGGTGACGAGCTGCTGATCGCCGTGGCCCATCGACTGTCCGCTCTCGTACGGCCTGGTGACACCTTGGCGCGGCTCAGCGGCGACGAGTTCGTCATCCTGTGCCGGGGCGTGACCCATGCCGCCGCCATTGACTTGCTGGCCACCCGCATCGACGAGGCGTTCCTCCTGCCCTTCGTGCTGTCCGGTGTGGACCTGTTCGTCACGGCGAGCGTGGGGATGGCCTACGCCGGACCGGGCGTGGCCGTCACGCATCAGCTGCTGGTGAACGCGGACATCGCGATGTACCAGGCCAAGCGCAAGGGCGGCGCCGGACACCAGATCTTCGACCTGCGCGAAGCGACCCGCAGTGCTGACCGCTCCAACCTGGAACAGGACCTGCACCTGGCGTTCTCCCGGCACGAGCTCGAAATCGCCTATCAGCCGGTGGTCCGCAGCACCGACGGGCTGATCACCGGTGCTGAGGCCCTGCTGCGCTGGACCCATCCCGAGCGCGGCCCGGTCAGTCCGCTGGACATCGTCGGCGTGGCCGAGGACAACGGGCTGATCAACCAGATCGGGGCCTGGGTGCTGGAACAGGCCTGCGCCCAGCGCTGCCGGTGGCTCGGCCAGGGCAGGGCGTTGGACGTGGCGGTCAACGTGTCCGCCCGTCAGCTGATGGCACCGGACTTCTCCGCCGGAGTCGCGGCGGTGCTCGACCAGACCGGGATGGACCCCTC